>CAZKRS010000088.1:3920-6789 GCA_964555265.1 uncultured bacterium
GCCGTTCCGTCCACCCGGCTGTTAACTCCGAGGGCCCAGGTGTCCCAGCTAAAATTGAATCCCCCGCCGGCGTCCACCAGCCCGGCATCATCGCCCTCAACCAGCCGTTTTATCTCATTAGAATGTTCTAAAACAGCACCAAAATAATCATCATCTCCGTAATCGTCACCGTCAAAATCATCCATAATATCGATCATGCTGTCGATATCTTCACCAAAATTACGGGTGGTTTCAAGTTTTAAATCACCGTGAAAACCCGCCTGCACACCCGGCCGGATGCTCAGATTGGCCGGATTCCAACTCGGGGCCAGGTGATCATCAACGCCCGCTACCCCGGCTCCCCCCATCCCATAGCCAACCGGTCCGTATCCCTCTCGCGCCTGGACGGTTGAACCTAAAAACATAAAAATCAAAGAAATTAAAACAAAAAAGGCAAGACTCTTTCTCCCTCTCAATAACTCGTCCACTGTAATCATCCCCTGGTTAAGTTAATGTCCCCAATTTTAAACCGCTTCAATAAAAAGGTACTATCTACAACTCCCAAAATCAACAATTATCCTCCGTAAAGAAAAAATAATCCCCAAACCCCCAACACCTTCTCATTGCCGGTGGTTCAAAATTATATCTCTTCCTGTATTTTGGCGTCTTCCCCCCGGGAAGGAATTTTGGAATCCCTTCGCCGGGTTCTCAACCAACATGATCTTTCCTTGCCAGGATAATTAAAAAATTGTATTTTCTACTGTAATTGAGTGAAAAATAAATTTCTCAGGAGGGATGTAAATGAAAACTAAAGAATTAAGCACAAAAGAAGCTCCCGCGGCCGTCGGTGCCTACAGCCAGGGCCAGGTGGCAGGCGATCTTATCTTCACTTCCGGCCAGATTGGCCTGGACCCGGAGACAAACCGGCCGATCCGCAACAATATAGAAGCCGAGACCCGCCAGGTGCTGGAAAATTTAATCAATGTGGTAAAAGCCGGCGGGGGCAACAAAAACTCAATCGTGAAAACTACGGTCTACGTAACTGATCTCGACAATTACCAGCTAATCAACGAAATTTATGAATCAATCTTCCAGGATTCCTTACCCGCTCGCTCAGTCGTAGAGGTGGCGGATTTGCCCAAGGAGATGAACCTGGAAATAGAAGCAATAGCAACAAAAGCGTGAGTTAGTTTGCTAGTTGGGCTAGTTGGCTAGTTTGCTAGTTGAGCCAGTTTTATGGTTTTTTAGATGTTTGCCTTTTCGCTTGCTCGCAAGCTCCCAAGCTCGCCTGCTCGAGCCTCACCCCTCGCTCTCCATCTCTTCCAACAGGATCTCCACCCGATCCCTGATCTCCGGCAGCTTGTTCTCAACCATGTCCTTCACAATCTCCAGGTTGACTCCAAAATATTCATGGGCCAGCACATTTCTAAACTCCTTCAGTTTTCTCCACTCAACCTCCGGCTGTTTCTTGCGGAAAGATTTTGGGATGTTGCCGGCCGCCTCACCAATAATCTCCAGGTTACGCACCACTCCGTCAACCACCAGCTCGTTTTCCGTAAAATCCTTTCCCTCAGCTTTCGCAAGGTAATCTTCAATTTTTCGACAGGCCACCAGGATGTCGTCCAGGTAGAGCAATGGATTCCGGTCCTTAGACATACTCAACCTCCTCCAGCACATCGGCTCGTATACGTTCCTTAATTGTATCGGCCGTCACTAGGTCCACATCACGCTCAAGCAGCTTTTCAAGAAAATATTTCAAATTCATGTAATTATCGAACGTCACCTGACCGGGTTCAAACTCCACCACCACGTCCACATCACTTTCACCGGAAAAATCATCCCGCACCGCCGAACCAAACACACCGATCCTCTCCACACCAAATTGTTCTTCAATTTCCTCTTTTTTTGTTCGAATTTTCTGCAAAGAATCCATAACTATCACCTCTGTTGATTATACCCTGATATCAAAAAATCAACACCCCCCGGCCGGGAACATTGTTTTTCTTATTGACATGTTTTCTGTTAAGAGTTACTGTGGTGAGCAGTCTTTACAGTTTAATACCGAAATTGTCAGATGAATTTAACCTATTTTTCCAAGGGGTGGTAAGATGTCTTTTTTGTTCATGTCCGATGTACTTGACTGGTTTTCAGAAGGAGAGGTCCTGCGCCGGATTTTTTCTGTCCTGCTTAAAGCCGCAAGCATTCTGTTGCTGCTTGGAGCTCTTTACCAATTTATTCGAAATTGGGCCCTGGTAACCGAACTGGGTTTTGGAGGCTTTATCGGTTTACTCTGGGTTCAGCTGATTTTTATCATTGCCACTTACATGATCCTGCATACAATTTGGATCCGGAGCAATGAAATCGCAGGAATAGACCCCGGTGCTTACACGGTTATTCCTATTTTTTCCCAGTTGAGCCGCCTACTCGGCGAACTGTATGCCATTGCTGCCATAAATGTGGGCATAGGAGGGGCTGTCATCCTCTTGTTTGCTCGTATTCCCTGGGAATTACAACAAATAATTTCCTCATTTACCCCTGATTTTTTCCCGGAACTGGGTTACGGGGCCGGCGCCGGGGCTGGTATCGCAATTCGATTTTTATTTGCCACTCTTGGCGCAGGACTTGCGGCTCTAGTCACCTTTTTCCTGCTAGCCGAACTGCTAATTGTCCTGGTAGACATCGCCCGTAACACCGCAAAATAAAAATACTCCCCTCCTTGACTCATGTCCTCTCCCCTCCAAGGGAGAGGACACAGGAGAGGGGGGAAGTTGATCTTAAATTTGCTCTTGATCCTCCCTCCACGATAGCCCTTGCCTTTGCTTTATCGCAATCTCGCCTGCTCAGGCCTTTCCCGCCTGCCCGAGTGTTATAATTCAGCTTTTGACTTTTT
>CAZKRS010000089.1:0-6777 GCA_964555265.1 uncultured bacterium
TCAATCTTATCAACTTTTTCCGCCGGTTGTTTGAGCCGCGGGTCGGGGATCTGTAAAATCTCACGAACAGTCAATTTTTAAACTCACCTACAGCTCGGGGGCATCCAGTTCACGAACAGTCACGTTCACACCGAGTTTTTCGGCCGCCCGGTCAAGTTTATCCTCCAGGTAGGATAGATCAACCCCGGCCGGACGCTGGGCCTCAAGCACCATGATATATAGTCCTTCCTCTTCCCGGAGGGTAGTTTCCAGGTTGGAGATATTCACATCCTCTTCGCCCAGCACTTCCGTGATTCCCAGGACAATTCCCGGGCGGTCGGCGCCGTAAATCGTGATTATTGTATCAGCCTCACGTTCTTCGTAATCGTCCTGGTAGGGAGCAGCAGAGACAAGGTTATAAGAAAGGGATTCTTCAGCCGCCAACTCCTCCAGTTCCCGGTCGATTTTTTCTTTGTTCCCCCCGGTATCCTCGAACTCGAGGATAAGAGCAAAAGCGCCGCTCAACCGGGTCATTTCCACATCCCCGAGATTAGCGCCGTAGTTGTAAAGTATCTCAGTCAACCCGGCAACAAGTCCGGGCCGGTCCCGCCCAAAAACACTGATTAAATAACGAATATTAAATCCCTCCGTAATTATAGCCAGAATTTTAAAGTTAAAACCAACCTTCTGAACCGTTAATAACTGTTTTTTAGCCCTGAAAGGGCGGAATAATTTGTAAAACCGCATGGAGCAGGGAGCGGGGCGCGGGGCGCTAAACGCACAAAATCAACCCCTAAAAAACGGAAACAACAACCTGTTATGCCGGCCCTGCAGGCCTCATTAAAAATCAAGACCATTACCCCGGGGCTTACGCCCCGGGCTGGTTTTATGTCGGCCTTTCAGGCCTGAGTCCAGTTTAAAAAGACCGTCATGATTACTCGGACATGACGATATCGACCGTGACCGGCCACTACCGGCCAGGCATTATTATCACGACCATATTATTTTTGCACAAACACCGGCAGAAAGATACAAAAATCCTCCAAAAACAAACAAGACAGTATACCCCCACAGCAGCGCTATAAGCCCGCCCAGAACTGCTCCTGTAACAGAAGCGGCGCCGTTAATTGTCCAGGCCCAGGCAATTTTACCTTCACCTTTAAGTTCCCCGACCAGGTTTAACCCGCTGGGGAAGGGAACTCCCATACAAAACCCCAGCGGAAAAATTAAAACCAGGACAGCCGGGATAGCCAGAAAATCCGGACCACCTGCCAGGGCCGTCAGAACCCGGCCGGTTAGAGGTTGAAGGGCCGCCAGGTAGATGACTATTCCGAAAACAGCAAACAAAATTCTTTTATTCGGCGGGCCAAATTTTACTGAAAGATGACTCCCCAGGCCGGAAAAAATTAGCAAACTGGCGAGAACAACCGCGACAGAATATACAGGATAATGCAATATTAACATCATCCGCTGAATCAGAGCCACTTCAACCGACATATATGCCAGTCCTAAAATTCCAAAATATAGCCCTGCTCCAGCCATCCGGAGATATGCCCGCCGAACATTTTTCTTAATAAACGGGAGAATGATCAGAATTATTCCGCCAACAACCGATTGAAACAGGGCCACCAAAACAAGTAATAATCCCCACTCGGTATGCGGATAGTGCTGAAAATCAAATTCCCGTATAATTTCTAACAACCGCCTGAAGCGAAAAAATTGGTAAAAATAAGGTTGATCATCAGTGGTGGGGCGAACATTATAGCCATACTCGGTATAAAGCTGGCCGGGATTTTTTTTAAGTCGAAAAATTAATCGTGAATGTGCCGGTTCACCGGTATGAACAAACCGGGGCGAAGCTCCCGGGGTTTGGCCGGGGAAATAATCAAGATCAAAATTTCTGCCGGCAGCAAAATCAGTCAACGTTTCCAGGGACTCTCCTTTGAGAGGTTGAGAGGTAAATATAACAACCCCCACATTCCAGGAGCGCAAAACAGCCAGGTGGTCAAAAGGCTGTTCATAGCCCTTTTTTTCTGCCGCCCGGACAACCGTTGCCGCCATCCTGATTAAATTGCGGGGAGGTTCCTGGATCCAGGTGGGAATACTCAATACCCCGTCTTCTTTCAAACTATCGAGATATACCCCGGCCGCTTCCACAGTCAAAGCATAATTTTCATTTAAAATATCGGCTCCCGCTCCGGCGCCGGGAGCTCCTTCAGATAAAGGTCTGTAAACATGGGAATACTGGTGGTTACCCGTGGCAAACCGGCGCGGTACGTTATGGACCCATTTTACGGTCGGATAATTTATAATCCCTCCCGAAAAAACTTGTAATTCTTTCTCAAGTATTTGCTGGACCGCCGGGCTGGCTTCCACGGCAGTTATCTGTTCGTAATCACGATAAATCCCTTCCATTATTCCTGTCCCGCCCCCGGCCCCTAAAATCAGCAAACTGTCCGGCTCGGCAATCTTAAATCCAGCAGCAGTGGGAACATAATCCAGGAACCTGAACGGCTTCGTATCACCATCAAATTTATGAACCGGTTCCGGACCCGAACCGTCAAAAAATAATCCCCGCTGCTCGGGCAGAGGACTAAATTTGCTAAATGGATAACGGGAAAGCTGGCCCGGTGTTTCCCTGAACCGGGGCGACTCCAAAAGATCCACCCTGGAGAGAGGATCCACTGTCCGGGATATTTTTTGAACCCCGGGCTCCCGGAGGACGTAGGATAGCGGTTTGTATTCTGAAACATATATGCCCGTTGGTCCGGCCAGAACCAGCTGCAAAATAAGCAAAACTCCAACAGCCAGGCAAAAATAGGACCAGAAACGCCGGGGAAAAACAAATATGATTCCCCCGAGCAGACCGCAGGCAATTAACAGGTAAACTAAAATTACCGGATCATAAAAGTACATCGCCACTGTAATCAACAACGCCCCTAATCCGGACCCGGCCAGGTTAACTCCATAAATAATTCCCGATTGTTTATGAAAATTAATAAAAGAAAGGGTTACAATGCCAGCCACGAAAAAGAAAGGAATAGCCAAAAGCAGATACAGAATCCCGGCATATAACCATTGATGTAATTCGGCGGCAATTTCCACTCCCTCAAACGGTATCCGCTGGCTGATTTCATAACTGAACCAGAGAGCGGGTGCCAGGCCGGCCACCAGGAAATTAAACCAGTATGCTGATCCGCTTCGAACCCGCTCGCCCAAAAGGCAGGCCGCGCTGCCCGCAAAAGCTCTCCCGAGCATCGCTATTGAAACAATTAGAAAAGCGAAATGATACCACTGGCCAATCGAAAAAATCCGCACCAGGACAATTTGCTGGGCTATACCGATTGCGCTGACCAACCCCAGGACCAGCAGGAAAGCAGCGGAGATTTTATTCTTCTTCACGAGTTAAAGGAACAAACCTGACTGCCAGAATACTTCTCTGGCTTATCTCACCGTCCTCATCTTTACTTACCGTCATCAGCCTTTGAGTTTGATAAGGAGGGCCTACCGGAATCACAAGCGTCCCCCCCGGTTTCAACTGTTCCATAAGCGGAGGCGGGATATGACTGGCGGCGGCAGTAACAATTATGGCATCAAACGGCCCCGCCTCCTCCCAGCCATAATAACCGTCTCCGTGCCGGGTTTTGATATTTTCATACTCCAGTTCGGCAAATTTTTCGGACGCCTCCCCGGCAAGAGGTTCCACAATTTCAATCGAATAGACAGTATCGGCATACACCGCCAGCGTGGCCGCATGATAACCGGACCCGGTTCCGATTTCCAGAACGACATCCCCGGGGCGAATATTTGCCAGCTGATTCATCAAAGCAACTATATAGGGTTGAGAAATAGTCTGACCATAACCGATCGGCAGGGGACGATTTTGATAGGCCCGGCTCCGGTCCTGTTCGCGGACGAACTTGTGGCGGGGAGTCCGCCTGATTGTCTCCAGGGCATAGGTATCTTCAATTGTTTCTGCGCCCAGCCGGGGCTGGCGCAGCTCTTCCACCAGCTCCTGCCGTTGTTCTTCAAATTGCTGTCCCCAGAGCAGACCGGGAACAAAAAATTGACAGATAAACAAACCGCCAATAAGAAGCAAAGCAAATCTCCGGTTCATAAAAATCACCTAAGAGCAAGGTGGCAGAAAAAACTGCCTGTAGACATTTCAGAACTGCAACCGCACTTACAAGTTTAAAATAAAGGATATCATATCCCAAGCAACCAGGTGGCAAGTGAAAAATAAATAATCAGACCGGTCGCATCGACAAAAGTGGTAATCAGAGGCACGGACATCAGCGTGGGATCCAGCCCCAGCCTGCTGGCCAGGAGGGGAATAAAACCGGCAATTAAATTTGACCAGGTACAGATAGCCATTAGACTGAGGGCGATTACCAGCGCCACCTGAACGCCGGTGCCCCAGATAAGAAAAGCAAATATAAACCCTGCCAGTCCCATCAGTCCGCCCATCAGGAAACCGGTAGCTGTTTCTTTTAGGATAATAATCGGGCCATCACTCCAGTGGATTTCTCCGATGGAAATCGCCCGGATAATAGTGCTGATTGACTGCGAGCCCGCATTGCCCCCGGTATCAATAAGCAGGGGAATAAAAAACGCCAGCACAATTACCGCTTCCAGCTGCTCCTCAAAATGTCCGAGAACAGAACTGGTCAATGTCCCCCCGACAAAAAGCAACAACAGCCAGCCGATCCGTTTGTATGCAAGGCTCAACAGACCAACCTCCCAGTAAGAATCATCCAGCGGCTGGGCCGCTCCCAGCCGGTGGAAGTCCTCGGTGGTTTCAACCCGATCGACATCCAGAAGGTCGTCCAGGGTAACTATTCCCAGCAGATTACCGGACGAGTTGACGACCGGTAACGTATAATCGCTCCGCTGGCGGCTGAGATGCACGGCTTTTTCCCGATCGTCATAGGGGGAGAGAACAGTAAGTTCACGGCGCATAATTTCTTCCAGCCGCCGGGAGGATTCCGCCGCCATCAACTCCTTGATGGAAATTTTTCCCAGGAGGTTAAAATCATCAGTGATGTAAATTGTTTTTATAGTTTCCGTATCCTCGCCAAGCAAACGGAGATGCTCGCGCGCACGTTCGACAGTCCAACCGGGGCGGCATGTAATAAACTCGGGCGTCATTAACCTGCCCACACTTTCCTCCGGATAACCGAGCAACCGCCGGGCCTGCTTTAGTTCTTCAGGTTGAAGTTTATTCAACAGTTTCCGAGTAACCGTAGCGGGCAAATCTTCAAAAAGAGCTGTTCGCTCGTCGGGTTTGAGGGAAGAAATCAATTCTTCGGTTTCGCAATCCGAAAAAGTATTTAGCAACCGATTCTGGCTGCGAAAATCAAGGTCCGTAAAAACCTCATGGGCCACCCGGACCGGTAACAGCCGGAACAAAAGCAGTCTATCCTGGGAATCAAGCCGTTCAAACAGCCCGGTTATCTCCTCCCGGTTGAGAGCTTTCGCCAGCGATTTAAGCTCCCGCAGGCGGCGTTTTTTTAGAAGGACAACCACCCGCTGTTCAAGTTCATCCAGCCGGTAGAGATGCAAGTTGTGTCCATTCATAAGCCCAGCACCGCAGCAGCAATCAGAAAATAGACGATCAGCCCGCCTACATCGACGCAGGTGGTAATAAGGGGAGCCGAGACCACTGCGGGATCCAGACCCAAGCGATCGACTAAAACCGGCACCGCAGCGGCAATGACATTTGCCAGCATACAGACCGCCGGCAGTGAAAAAGCCAGAACCAGGGCCACTGCCAGCGACGCCCGCCAGTAGAAATAGACAAAAGAAAATCCGGCCAGACCAAGAATCCCCCCCAGAAGGAGACTAACGGTTAATTCTTTCAAGATAACCGCCGTTAGCTGTTTGAATTTTATTTCCCCCAGGGCCAGGCCCCGGATTACGGCTGTTACCGTCTGCGAGCCCGCATTTCCCCCGGTCCCTATGAGCAGGGGGATAAAGAAACTCAGGATAACCGCCGCGGCCAGTTGTTCCTCAAAAAATCCGATTACCTGGCTGGAAAAACTGGCCGCTAAAAATAAAACAAGCAGCCAGCCAACCCGTTTTTTTGCCAGGCGAAACAGTGAAGTTGAAAAATAAGACCCTTCCAGTGGTTCGGATCCTCCCAGCCGTTGAATATCCTCGGTTGCCTCCCAACCGGCAAATTTCATGGCGTCATCCATTGTCACTATCCCGATTATCCGCCGCTCTTCATCTACTACCGGGAGGACATATTCGTCGTAAGTGTCCATAGTTTTGACGGCCTCTTCCCGGTCATCTTCCGGAGACAGGGTAACCATTTTCCCGTCCATAAGCTCTTCAACTCTTGTTTCCGGGTCGGAAAGAATTATGCTGCGCAGAGATATCCTGTCGAGCAGATAACCGTCTTCTCCCGTGATGTAAATATTTTTTATAGTTTCGCTGCCCGCTCCCTTTTTTTTCAGTTCTTTCAAAGCCTCCTCCACCGTTATCTCCGGGGGTAAAGTGAAATAATCGGGAGTCATTATCCGGCCGGTACTCTCGGGCGGGTAAGAAAGTTGAAACAGGACCCGATCTCTGGTGTCTCGATCAAGAAGCTCCAGGAGGGGGGGACGCTCCTCTTCGGGCTGACGACCAATGAGCATTGTAATTTCATCCACGGCCAGGCGCTGAAGCATCTCTTCAACCGTCTTTTCGTTGAGGAGGCCGAGAAGCTGCTGCTGGCGGTCTGGAACAAGTTGAGCAAAAGCCCGGCAAACCCCGGTTACCGGAGCCATGGAAAGCAAAAGCCGGACTTCAGAATCC
>CAZKRS010000090.1:0-6690 GCA_964555265.1 uncultured bacterium
CCGGCAAACCCCGGTTACCGGAGCCATGGAAAGCAAAAGCCGGACTTCAGAATCCTTGAGACGCTGTAATATTTTCTTTATTTCGCCGGCAGAGCTGGCCGTTAGAAGAGCTTTGAGCTCCTGTTGACGGTTTTCCGCCAGCAATTCCCGGACCTCTTTTAGAACCATCAGATGGCGGGTATTATCAAAAACAGGCTGCATAAATTATCATTTTCCAAAAATCAAAGCTGGCACAGGATCTATTGCTTACCCCGGCGCTTGTTTTTACAATCCATTTGACGACTTTAACCTGCTAATTGTGTTTTTGCAATATTTATATTAAACTATAGCTCTTTGCATTTTAAAAAGAAGCTGATTAAAAACTAACAAATTTGACGCAAATTTGCAGTAAATTATACTCATAACGGGTGGTAAAAATGGAAGTTCCAACTCTGGATTTAAAAAAACAATATGACGATCTCCGCCAGGAAATCGACAGTGCTTTAAAAGAAATCAAAGAAAACACCGCCTTTATCCTGGGGCCGGGGGTAGAACGGTTTGAAGAAAGTTTTGCCGAATATTGTGGCGCCGAAGAATGTGTGGGAGTTAACAGCGGAACTGCCGCCCTCCAGTTAATCTACGAGGCACTCGAACTGAAAGACGGCAAAGAGGTAATAACGACGCCGTTTACTTTTATTGCCACGGTGGAACCGCTGCTGCACCTGGGAGCCCAGCCTGTTTTTGCCGACATCGATCCGGAAACTTTCAACCTGGATCCCGCTGAAGTTGAGAAAAAAATCACCGATAAAACAGAAGCTATTGTTGCTGTTCACCTGTACGGTCACCCCCAGGATATGGATCCGCTTAAAGAGCTGGCCGAAACCCATGACCTTAAGCTAATTGAAGATGCCGCCCAGGCTCACGGAGCGTATTATAAAAACCAGCGGGTTGGCAGCCTGTGCGATGCCGGAGCGTTCAGTTTTTACCCCGGCAAAAACCTGGGTGCTTTTGGTGACGCCGGCGGAGTTACCACCAATGATCCCGAGCTGGCCGACAGGGTCAAAAAACTGCGCAACCACGGTCGAGCAGGAAAATACAGCCACAGTTTCCGGGGGCATAACGAACGGATGGACGGGTTCCAGGGAGCGGTCCTGGATGTGAAACTAAAATATCTGGACGAATGGAACAAAGGCCGCCGGAAAAACGCCGAATTTTATAATTCGGCCCTGAGCGACCTGGCCGTGGAGACACCCGAGGTCGCCGATTACGCCGAGCATGTTTATCACCAGTATGTAATCCGTCTTGAAAACCGGGACGAAGTTGCCAAACAGCTCCAGGAAAATAATATTGGAGCCGGAGTTCACTATCCGATTCCCCTCCACAAGCAGCCAAGCATGGAAATCCTGGGATATAGCGACGGGGATTTTCCGGCTGCTGAAAAAGCCGCCGAAGAGGTCCTCAGCCTGCCCGTCTTTTCGGCCCTGAAGCAAAAGCAGCTTGATTATGTCGTGGAAAAACTCCACGACGCTGTGGAGCAATAAATCTGAAATTCAACCGGCTGCCCGGGGCCCGAGAAACCGCAAGGCCTTATGTAATTGCAGAAATTGGTTTTAACCACAACGGCAGGCTTATCCAGGCCCAAGAACTGATAAAAAAATGTGCGAAGGCCGGAGCAGATTGCGTTAAGTTTCAACTTTTTCAGACAGAAAAACTCCTTTCCGAAAAAATGCAATCAGAAGTCTATCCCATCTTTAAAAAACATGAACTCACCCGGGAAGAATACCTGGAACTGGCGAAACTTGCCGGTGACAAAAATGTTGAAATTGCCGCCTCAATTTTCGATTTGGATACCCTGGACTGGTATTTAGAAAATACCAGTTCTCCTTTCATAAAAATAGCTTCCGGCGATATAACTTTCAAAAGATTGCTGAAAAAAGCCGGGGGAAGCGATACGCCGGTGATCCTCTCGACAGCGGCTGCAACAGGTAAGGAAATCAGGCGGGCTATTAAATGGCTCGGTCCGAACGATGATACTTTTCTGCTTCATTGCACGCCTTTTTATCCAACTTCGAATGAAGATATAAATCTGAAAAGAATGCTGGATCTGCAAGAGAAATTTAACCTGCCGGTGGGGTTTTCAGACCACAGCACTTCTCGCCAAATTCCCCTTCAGGCTGCCGGAGCCGGCGCAATCATATGGGAGCGACACATCACAGTTGATAGAAATATGGAAGGGCCGGAACACGGTTTTTCAATGACCGTAGATGAGCTAAAGCGGGTGGTAACAAAGCTGAAAAATAAAAAGTTCCATCCTCCCGGGGTCAAAAATGGAGGGATTGCTGAGACAGCCCTGGATAAAGATTACAGGAAGAATGCCCGCCGCTCCCTGTTTGCAGCCCGGAAGATTGAACCCGGAGAAAAATTTAAAAAAGACAGTCTTATAGAACTGCGACCTAACCGGGGTATTTCAGCCGAACGGATAGAAGAAATCAGCAGACATAGAGCTAAAAGAACTTTTAACAAAGGCGAATTAATCGAAAGGTGATTCTAAAAATTTATTTTCTTTTATTGGTGTAACAGTTGACGGGACAGGGGTTAATTCAATAAAATAAGGGGCTACATAATATTTTTTTGCTTGGAGTGTTCATAATGAGTAAAAAAGAAACGAAAACAAAATCAGAAACGCAGACTAAAATAACGGGGAAACGAGATAAGAACAGTCCCCGGCGCGGTTGTGAAATTATTCGGGATTCGCTTGTCAAACAGGATGTTGAATATATTTTTGGTTATCCCGGCGGCGCCAGCATGGAGATTCACCATGCCCTCGACCAGACCGACGATATAGAAGTTATTCTGACCCGGCATGAACAGGGGGCTTCTTTTGCCGCCGGTTCGTATGCCCGGGTGACCGGCGAACCCGGGGTCTGCATGGCTACCAGTGGCCCGGGGGCCACCAACCTGATAACCGGTATCCAGGACGCCATGATGGATTCCATACCCCTGGTGGCCCTGACCGGCCAGGTGCCGACTTCGACGATTGGTATGGATGCTTTCCAGGAATCAGACATAGTTGGAGCCACCCAGCAGATGACCAAGCATAATTACCTTATCCAGGATATAGATGATATTCCGGCAATTATAAACGAAGCTTTCTACCTGGCCCGTTCGGGGCGGCCGGGCCCGGTGCTTATAGATGTTCCGAAAGATATCCAGCAGGGATATACCGTTCCCGACTTTGACCGGAAATTTAAACGGCCGGGGTATGATCCCAATTACGAACCGAACATCCGGCAGATTAAATCCGCCGCCCGGGCGATAAAATCAGCCCGCAAACCGGTTATTTATGCCGGCGGTGGAGTTGTTTACGGCGAAGCTTCCGAAGAGCTGCGAAAACTGGCTGATAAAACCGGGATACCGGTTACCACTACCATGACCGGCCTGGGGTCCTATCCGGAGAATAAGGATAATGCTCTCCAGATGCTGGGAATGCACGGGACGGAATACTCCAACCTGGCCGTTTCCCAGGCAGATCTGCTGATCGCGGTGGGCGTGCGATTTGACGACCGGGTGACCGGTAAAGTGGAAGAATTCGCCAAACACGGCGATATAATTCATATTGATATTGATCCGGCTGAAATTAACAAGAATAAGCTGGCTGACATACCGATCACCGGTGATGCGAAACGGGCCCTGGAAGAATTGAACAAAATTGTCGAACCCGGAGATTTTGACCAGTGGCTGGAACAGATCCGGCAGTGGAAAGAAAACCGGCCCCTCCGTTACCGCCAGGAAGACAAGGCCATCATGCCCCAGTATTTGTGTGAAAAATTAAGTGAAATGACAGACGACGACGCCATAATCACCACCGGAGTCGGTCAGCACCAGGTTTTTGCAGCGCTTCATTACACATTCAGAGAACCACGAACCTGGGTCAGCAGCTGCGGTCTGGGAGCAATGGGTTTTGGACTGCCGGCAGCCGTGGGCGCCAAGCTGGCTTTTCCCGACCGGGAGGTCATCAACATTGACGGTGACGGTAGTTTCATGATGAACGAGCAGGAACTTGCAACTCTCGCCCAGCATGATATCGGGGCTAAGACTATTATCTTCAATAACTACCACCTGGGAATGGTCGTCCAGTGGGAAGACCGTTTCTACGGCGGCAACCGGGGCGATACCTACATCGGCGATCCCGAGGTTGATTTCGTTAAAATCTGCGAGGGACACCGAGTTGAGGCAGACCGGGTAAGCAAAAAATCAAACCTGGAAGCGGCGCTGAACAAAATGCTTGAACACGAGGGGCCCTATGTGCTGGAAGCGGAAGTTCCCTACGAAGAACACGTCCTTCCAATGATCCCCTCCGGCGGAACTATAGACGACATGATTGTGCCGGATTTGTAGGGATTAAGAGAATAGAGATTAAGAGATTAAGGGATTAAGGGACAGCAACATCAACATCGAAAGAATAGTGATTGAGGAAGGGGGTAGGCAACTTAAGAACTTCGGGGAGAAGTGAAGAAGTTATCAAGTGAAGGACAAGTTTCAAAAAAACTTGAAGTTTACTTATGATTTTAACTTTTCTCTGTTCCTTATTCCCTGCTTTTTAAACTATTCTCTATTGTCCACTTCAATTATATGCATGAAGTTTGTTACGCCGGGACGGGAGAGGGGGAGACCTGCCAGCAGGACCAGGCGATCGCCGGTTGTGGCAAGATTGTTCTCTCTGGTAATCTCTACCGTCTTTTCAATCAACCTGTCGGTGTCATCAACCATCCCCAGCGGATACGTATGCACATTACGGTAAAGGGACAATTTTTGGCGGGCCGTCCGGGAGGGGCAAAGAGCAATAATTGGAGCCCGGACATTTGTATTTGAAGCCAGCCGGGCCGTAAAACCGGAGAAGGTGGGAATAACCAGGGCGGCGGCCTCAAGCTGGTTAGCGCTCTGGGCTGCCGACAGGGAGGTACTGATTGCTATCTGGCGGGCATAATCATTTGTTTTATCTTTAACACCGCTTAACCCGGGCGGACGACGGGGGAAATCTTTTTCAGTTGCCGTTATTATTTCATCCATTGTTTCAATGACCCGGAGGGGATAATCTCCAACCGCCGTTTCTCCGGACAACATCACAACATCCGAACCGTCAATTACGGCGTTGGCCACATCCGAAGTTTCCGCGCGGGTGGGACGGGGATTATGGATCATCGATTCCAACATCTGGGTGGCCGTAAACACAATTTTTCCCCGCCGGTTGGCTTCATTAATTATTTTTTTCTGGTAAAAAGGAACCCGCTGGGGAGAAATTTCCACGCCCAGATCCCCCCGGGCCACCATAACTCCCTCTACCTCGTTTATAATAGATTCCAGGTTATCAAGAGCCCGGCGGTGTTCTATTTTAGCAATAAGATCCACCGGTCGACCGCAATCTTGCAATAATTTTCGGATCTGGCGAAGATCTTCCGGTTGGCGGACAAAGGACAGAGCTACCATGTCAAAATCCTCTTCAACTATCCCCTCCAAATCCCGGCGGTCCTTGTCAGTCAGGGAAGGAACTTTAAGTTCGCTGTCGGGGAGGTTAACTCCCTTACGGCTCCAGAGGATCCCCCCGGTTATGACCCGGCCTTCCAGGCAGTCTTCGCAGCGGTCGAGCACTTTTATTTGGACAATCCCATCGTTTATAAAAATATCCTCTCCGGGTTCAACCTCTTGGACTAAGTTTTGATACGCAATCGGAATAGCCGGAGTTTCAGCGGTGGGAGGGACAGTATCTTCATAAATCCAGACCTGCTGGCCTTCACAAAGTTCCAGTTCATCAACTTCCAGTTCTCCAACCCGGATTTTCGGCCCCTGCAGATCCGCAAGAGCAGCCACCGGCCGGTTAATTTCTGTCGATATTTGGCGTATAATTTCCAGAATATCCCGGTGCTGCTGGATATCGCCGTGGCTGAAATTGAATCGGAACCCATCCACACCGGCTTCGATGGCCCGGCGCAGTTTTTTTTCATCAGAGAGGGAAGGACCGACAGTGGCCAGTATTTTACATTTCCGGTGGGTAAACTTCATCATTTCGCTCATCAATGACCAGAACCATCAGACATGCCGGTCGGCGACAACCGCGGCGCAGTAAGCCTCGGGTTTGGTCCTGACGGTATAGCCGCTCCCCCGGATCATACCGACAATTTCATTAATCATATCCCGGGTTGGCCCGTTACTGCCTATATCCACGTGAATCTCCCAGTCTATGTTGAACTGGTCCGGTATTTTTTCAAGCCGGTTTTCCAGATCTTTTGTCAATTCCGTGGCCAGTTTCAAACTCTGTTCGGCCTCCGTATAAATCCGTGGACGCAGGGCTTTAAATTTACGCCTGTAAAATCGATTCCAGAAATAACGTCCTCCGTGACCGAGGCGCTGGATTGCAACAACGCTGACAAATGAAGAACAATCCTTGAGCTGGCAGGAATCGGTCCCAACGGTCAGAAGGTAAGATTGTTCCGGCTGGCGGCGCAGATAATTCACCAGTTCATCTAAAAAATCAGTACCTTTTAAAAGGCCACAAGTGGGATTTTTAAAGCTGTATTCCATTGGAATTCACCAGCCATTAATTTCTTTGACTACCTGTTTTGTTTATTATATCAGAAATTATTACCCCTTATACAGCTCAAAACCTACCGAACCCCCGTCATTGCCGGGCTTGACCCGGCAATCCATTTTGAA
>CAZKRS010000091.1:0-6640 GCA_964555265.1 uncultured bacterium
TATTTTTCGAGCTATGTTTAAAATTTTTTCTTTCTGATCAATATCTACTCCAAGAGTAATATCAATATCCCGGGTTTGGCGCGGTTCACCATAAATCAATACCGCTTGACCGCCTATAATTATATAGGGCAAATTTTCTTCAGAAAGCGTGCGTGCTATTTTTTGCAGTAACTGTTTAAACAAGGTTGATAACCCTTGCCATCTTTATGTCGGTTTCTATACCCTCCATAATATTTTCTTCTGAAAAAGCACCCATTTCTACAGCCCAGCTATGCATCGAATCCATAAGCGTAAATTTTTCTTCCAGAGAGATTAATTCTTTCTCTGAAAATTTCCGGTTAAATCTTTTCAGATATTCATTATCTCGAATCATTTTTTAATGAATCCTCCCGTCATCAACAGACAAACTATGGCTTACAATTACAGCCATCAAGTTAAAACCTTTAAATCTTACCACTAATTTTAACACACAGGCCACCAAGGATACAGCAGGCAAAGAAACAGGTGGCAACTATTATTGAGGTCGAGCAATAATCAAATCATCAAAGAATCTTTCCAATAATAGAACATTCCCCCGGGGAAATACAATTCAGGTATTAATGGATTTCAATTTTTCAGCAACCACTACCGCCTGCCCGGCGGCGATTCCACCGTCGTTTGGAGGGATGTTTTTGTGGATATGAGGAGTAAATCCAGCCTCATCCAGCTGCTCTACAGCCAGCTCGGTCAATAACCTGTTCTGAAAACAGCCCCCGGTAAGCAAAACATTCTCCAGGTTCTCCCGGCGGGAAATTTTTACAATCAAATCCGCCAGGGCCCGGTGAAAACTACAGGCGATTTTTCCTTTATTACCAGGTTCTAAAGAATCAATCACTTCCGTAATTACCGGCTGCCAGTCTAATATATAACAACCCTCTTTTGGGGATATATCAAACTGAAGGTCCCCGGTTTCATCGCTGTTTTCAGCATAGAAACTGCGAGCCAGTTTTTCCAACCGGGCGGGGGCCTGGCCGCTGTAATCCACCTTTGCCGGAAGTCCCAGCAGAACCGAAAAAGCATCGAAAAACCGGCCCATACTTGATGTCTCAGGCGAGTTAAGATTGTTTTTCAGGGCCCCGGTAAGCGTAGATAACTCCGGGGCGGTAAAAAGCGCCAATTCTTCCACAAGCAACTCCCGGGATATTCCATCGCCTTCAAATAACAGTCCCAGCAAACTGCGTCGGGGGTCAAGGACCGCTTTATCACCCCCGGGTAAATTAAACTGCCGCAGGTGAGCAATCCTTGTGAATTGTTCCCGATCGGCCCGCAAAATCTCGCCGCCCCAGATAGTCCCGTCAGTTCCGTAGCCCGTGCCGTCCCAGCAGACGGCCAGTGCCGGGCCTTCAAGCCGGTTATCGAGCAAACTTCCGGCGGCGTGGGCGTGGTGGTGCTGAACAGATATTGTTTTTAGATCCTGATTTTGAGCGTAGACGGTTGAGTAATAATCAGGGTGCATATCGGTCGCTGCAAAATCAAAATCAAGCTCATAAATTTTTTTCAGATCCCGGATCGTATCCTCATAATTATCCACCGCAGCGGAAGTTTCAAGTTCACCCAGGTGCTGACTTGAAATTATGTTCTGGTTGCGGGTGAAACCAACCGTGTTCTTAAGCCGGGGTCCGGCGGCAAGTAAATTCTCCTCAATTTCAATCTCACCCACCGGCCCGGGAGCATAACCCCTGGCCCGCCTGATCACCTGGACAAAACCGGTGATAATACGGACCACCGAATCATCAACCCGGCGGGCAATCGGCCTATCGTGGAGCAAAAATCCGGCTACAAAATGGCCGAGTTTCTCGATAGCCTCATCATTATCGAGGCAGATTGGTTCCCCCGAAATATTCCCGCTGGTAGCCACCACCGGAAAATTTAACCCTTCCAGCAGCAGGTAATGTAGAGGTGTGTAGGGCAGCATAACTCCGAGGTCGGCCACTCCGGGGGCCACCGACTTCGCCACGCTAATTTCTTCTTTTTTTTCCAGAAGAACTATCGGTGCCTGCGGAGAGTTCAGAAGTTCTTTTTCCTTCTCATTCAGTTGGCAATCCTCCTCAATCGCTTCCCGGGACGGATACATTAAAGCAAGCGGTTTTGCCGGCCTATTTTTCCCTTCCCTCAGCTTTTGCACCGCCCCCGGAGAGGAGGCCCTGGCCAGGAGGTGAAATCCTCCCAGCCCTTTTACCGCCACCACTTCGCCCTGTTTTATAGCAGCGATAGCTCTCTCAAGCGCCAGATTATCTTGCTCCCCGGCTGTTCCCCGGGCCCCGGTCCACTTGAGTCGGGGACCGCATTTGGGGCAGGCGTTGGGCTGGGCGTGAAACCTACGATCAAGCGGATTTTCATACTCTGTTTTGCACTCGGGACACATCTCAAACTTCTTCATTGTCGTTGAGGGACGATCATAAGGGAGAGATTCAATAATACTGTAGCGGGGCCCGCAGTTGGTGCAGTTAATAAACGGGTAACGATGGCGGCGATCATCCGGGTCAAACAACTCCTGGAGACAATCGTCACAGGTGGCCAGGTCGGGCAGAATATCGACCGCCACCTTCTCTTCACTTGAACTCTTATCAATTTTGAAATCAGAATAATTTACAGGCCGGTATTCAGAACATTCAAAAGATTCAATCCGGGCCGGGGGCGGATTATCCCGGCGCAAACTATCCACAAATTTCTCCAGCTTGCCCGGCGGGCCCTCCACTTTGATATCTACTCCGGAAGAATTATTGTTTACCCGCCCCTTCAAATTTAACCTGTCGGCCAACCGGTAAACAAAGGGACGAAAACCGACTCCCTGGACCGTCCCGGAAATTTTTACGTGCAAAGCTTCCGTTTCAGCAGCCATCACAGATTTCAACCCTGTATTGATTCAGTTTCTTGTTCCTTGTTTCTTGTTGAAAACCTCTTCACTTCTTCCCGGCATTACCTCTTCACGGGGTTACTCAGTTTCTTGTTTTAAGCCCCAACGGGGCGGCATACTTATAGCCCAGGGCGTGAGCCCTGGGTTGAGGGGTTAAAAAACAAGCCCTGAAAGGGCGAAATAGCAAGACCTATTATGTCGGCCCTGCAGGCCTTAAAAACTATTACACTTCTAACCCAGGGTGTAAGTTAGTTGGCCAGTTAGCCAGTTAGCTAGTTACCTGGTTAGCTGGTTTGTTGGCTTTCAGCTTTAGACTTTTAGCTTTCAGCTGAATCTATGTCGGCCTTTCAGGCCTCAATAAAATCAAGACCATTTATCTCTGGGTTTTAAATTTAAGATTTAATATATATTTTAACACAGGAGTTGAAAATTCTGGACTTTATCGATATTTAAGTCAGAATTTATGTGATTGACATTTTTGAATAATTGTCTACTATTTTAGATTAGATATTAAATCAGTT
This sequence comes from uncultured bacterium, assembly GCA_964555265.1. Lineage (GTDB taxonomy): Bacteria > T1Sed10-126 > T1Sed10-126 > T1Sed10-126 > T1Sed10-126 > CAZKRS01. The sequence goes on from CAZKRS010000091.1 coordinate 3,418, forward strand.
TTTATAACCCAAAGGAGGTTAAAAGCAATGAAATTATTTGAAGTGCGTGAATTTATTAAAACCGCGATCAAAGACGAGGAAACGGGCCTGGCTTTTTACACCGCCCTGGCCGAGGTGAGTGAAAATGAGCAGGTGAGCCAGAAATTGAAAAGTATCGCCCAGGAAGAAGTTGGCCACAAAAAGCGCTTCCAGGAGATGCTGGAGGAGATTGGTGATTACCACCCCGGGGAACATTACGAAGGTGAATATGAAAACTACGTCAATGCCCTGTTTGAGGAGAAGAAATTTCCCACACCTGATGAGGCGGAAAAAAAAGCCCGGACGGCAGAATCCACAGTTGAAGCGTTAGATATCGCCAAGACCCTCGAGAAGGATACAATTTTATTTCTGAGTGAAATGAAAAATTTTATCCCCGACGATTATACCGGTTACATTGATGAAATTATAAGCGAGGAACAGAAACACCTGCTAGATCTTAACAAGCTGGAAGATTCACTTTAATCTTCCATAGACAATAAAAATTGTTTTGATAACTTTAATTTACTGAAGAAGAAATTATTTCCTTGATTTCTTCTAAAGCGTTGGATACCGGTTCGGAAAGTTGACCGGATAGTTCAATATTTTCGGGTTGAATTCCAACAACCATAATATCGACTTCAAACCTTGATTTTATATGTTCGAGTAAAATCTCAATCGAACAGGTATGGGTACTGAAACCGGATAGTTTCATTTGATCGGGATCAACTATCTTTATTTTTCCCGGTTGTTCTTCCATATTCACCGCATCGACCACCAGCAATTTATCCGGTTTTTTTTCCTCCAGAACTCGCAGGTTATTTTCGGGAGTGGAAGCACAATCAACAGCCGTAAGCCGGGAAGATTTTTCCAAACTACCGGCTATTTCTGCCGCCAGCAGCGAGCCCGCCCCGTCGTCTGACCTGTCCCGGTTTCCAAGACCAAAAAACATAATTTTCCCCGACTGCAGCCACCTTTTAAGCTTTGTTTGCACCTTTTTATTTATTATAGTCGGGAGTCTCGGGCACTTCGTAGTTAGACTCAAACAGAGCGGCGTCACGTTTGCAGGCGGGACAGAGCAGGCCCATCCGCTTGCTGCGGTCTTCATCGGGACGGATAGCTCCTTCGACCTGTTTTTCGTCCACAAGTCCTATACTGGCCAGCTCCGCCATGTAGAGGGTGGGATTGCTGTAGGATTTCAGTGTCAGTTCTCCGGCCGTCCAGGTTATATGTTCCATGGGAGAGATTACTTCTCCGCAGCAGGAACAGAAGGCAAACTTCTTCTCCACTTCACTGGTTTCTTCGCGACGATCGAAAGTCGTAAGATCATATTTTTTGGTATGTTCAGCCCCTTCTTCGGTGGTGCATAGAACAACACACTGGCCGCAATATATACATTCATCAAAATGCCGGACCATCCGCCGGTAAGGTTCCTCGGTATCCAACACATCAATAGCTTCGATAGCATCGGCGGGACAGACGTTCTCGCAGCCTCCGCAGGCTATACATCCATCCTCCTGGAATTCCGGCGCCCCCCGGAATTCTTCCGGTGGTTCGGTCGGTACTTCCGGATAATCAACGGTATAAGGTCCGGAAAACAGGGCAATAATTGCTTCTTTCAGTTCACGAAGTTTGGGCAGAGGAATCATCAGGACTCCTCCCTTTCTTCTTTAACTTCAGCGTATTGATCAACCACTGTGGACTCATCCAGCTCCACACCGGAGGAATGAGCGCCCTTGGCAATAGCATGGGCGGCGGTGGGCGAAGTGATAAGCACAAACCCCATCGCAATGAGCGCTTTGATTCCCATCGAATCCAGCCCGGAAAATACGGCGGCTCCCACAAGAATAAAACAGGTGCCCAGGGTCACACATTTTGTGGCCGCTTGCAGGCGGTTATAGACGTCGGGCAAACGCACCAATCCAATACAACCAAAAAGATCAAAAATAAGTCCAACAATTATCAGTATAATTCCAATAGTTTCAATCATCGAAATTCTTACCCTCCAGGAACTTGGCCAGGGTTAAACTGGCAATAAAACCGGTTAGAGCCCAGGCAATAGCAACCACCATAAACAGGTCCTGCCCGGTTTCGATCGAAAGAATAGCACAAAAACCAACTATGACCACACCTAATATATCAAGAGCAACCGTCCGGTCGGGAGCGCTGGGCCCCCGGCCAATCCGGTACAGACACAGAAAAATACAGATCAAAAGAACCAGCTGAAAAATTATGAAAATATTCATTCAAAGATTCTCCTCAACAACCATTCGAACCTTCCGGAAATTTTTTCTCGTGTTGTTTCCAAATCTTCTCCTTCAACTTTTATCCAGTGAACGTAAAGAATCCCCTCTTCCCGGTCAACATCCACGGTCAGCGTCCCGGGGGTCAATGTAATTGAATTTGCCAGAGCGGTAATTCCCGATCGTGTTTCAAGGTTGGTCGGAACCTTCACAATCCCCGGTTCAATCGGCATCGAGGGATGAATAACCCTGTACATCACGTCAATATTGGCCAGGATACAGTAATAAGTAAATACCGGGATATAGAGCAAAAACCAGAAATAACGGACCGGATTGATAGCCTTAACATGGCGCTTCACAAAAACATCACTGAACAGCAAGGCTACAACCAGGGCGGCAAATAACCCGGCAAACAGACTCCAGAGATCGATTTTTCCGGTGGCAAAATCGTAGGGCCAGACCAGGAAAATCCAGATCACATAAGAAAGAATAAATATAACTGTCCGTCTCATAAGCCAACCCTCGCTATATATCCGGCGGCGCCGGAAAGAAGATTTTCACTTACCGGTTCTAAAATCAAGGTATAAAAATGCGGCAGAGCCAGAAAACTCAGGAAAATACATAAAATCGCAAATAGAATCATAGATACTTTCATGAATGCGGGAACAGTATAACCATCCAGTGCTTCTTTTACCTTGTCTTTAAGATGGGACGGTCCCCAGAAAGCATAGCGCTGGACTTTCATAAACGAAGCCAGAGTCAGAATACTTCCCACCACTGCCCAGAAAGCATATACCGGATGACCGGCCAGCACCGCAGCCAGGATAATAAACAGTTTGCTCCAGAAACCGTTAAATGGGGGCACTCCGGAGATAGATAGCGAACCAACCATGCAGGTCACCCCGGTGACCGGTAATTTTTTTCCGAGGTCTCCCATTTCTTTAAGAGAACGGGTATCAAGAGCC
>CAZKRS010000092.1:0-6597 GCA_964555265.1 uncultured bacterium
CCTCGCCCGAATCGATAAGAATATTTGTCCGGTCGGGCGTCTGGATAAACAGGGCATCCCCCTGGCCAACGTCAAGCATTACGAGGGCCATTTCGTGGGGTTTGCGTTCGGTGAGCAGGAAGCCAATTTCATCGGGGACACTGCGGCGGCGCTCATCACGTTCTACCCTTCGAACGCTGTCGTCAGTGGCTTCGCCCAGGCTCAGGTAGCCGGGGCCGGCAAAAAACCAGCTAACGGCGGTAATTAAAAACAGGGTTCCAATAAAAACCCATGGTTTCCAGTTAGTATCCGCTTTTTTTCGGCCACCGTGAATTTTTTTTGCTCGGCGGTATTGATCAAAAGAATTCATTATTAAATACCTCCCGGTTTAATATTGACCACCGGTTTTAATCGCCAAAATTAATTTCTCCTATAAAATTTTCTACCGTGCCGGGCCCAACACCGGAAATTCCCATAAGATCATGAAAATCTTCAAAAGGCCCGTGTTGTTCGCGGTATGAAATAATATTGTCGGCAGTTGCCGGGCCCACACCTCTGATTTGCTGCAGCTGCCGGCTGCCGGCGGTATTTATGTTTATATTGCCAGTGGGCAAAATTTGCTGATCTTTTTCAACCAGAGAAAAATTTGTTTGCGGTAATTCTGAAGAATCAGGTATTTCCGGCAGTTCAGCCTCTACGGTTGCTATTGGGCGAGCCTGAGCCTGGCGATTATTTTCCCCGGTATCTATTTCGGTGTACAGATATAACCCCGGCAACGAAGCCACAAAAGCAAGAATAATAACGCTTACAATAGCCGTTTGTGTAGTATTCATAGGAATCACTCGACTTTAAAAATATGAACCAGTATAAAGTTTACCACTTTATACATAGAACAAAAAGAGATTATATTATATTCCAAGCGGGGGATGTTCGAGCAGGCGAGCTTGGGAGCTTGGGAGCAGGCGAAAAAGCAAGGGTAAAGGCGCGACGTGGTGGCGTAAAGAAAAAAGGAGGGAGGGGCAAGTGGGGGAGTAAGCGGGAAGGTGGGGGATGTTATGTTGTTTGGCGGAGGTTATCTTTGTTTGCGGAGGCGGGGGTGGGGATGTCGGTCAGGAGTAATACTTTGCGTAGTTCTTGTTTAATTTTGTTCAGGTAGAAACTTACACCTCTTGCTCCGGCACCTACGGCGGCAATCATGATCGGTCTGCCGATCAGTACCCCGTCGGCTCCAAGAGCCAGGCATTTAAAAACGTCTACTCCGGACCTGATGCCGCCGTCGACCAGAATTGTAATTTCGTCATCTATTTCTTCAGCTATTTCAGGCAGAACATCTGCGGTTCCCGGTTGTTCGTCAAGAACCCGACCGCCGTGGTTGGAGACAACAATAGCTTCCGCTCCCGAGCGGACAGCGCGCCGGGCGTCACCGGGTGTCATAATTCCCTTGAGAATAAGTTTCAGGGAAGTAAAGTCCACAAGATCTTTGATGGTTTTGAGGTCATAGGCCCTGGTCTGTTTTTTTCTGCGTTCCATCGCCCGGTGATTTATTGAATCTATATCAATTCCTGCAGCTTTAACCTCCGCTTTTTCGGCCCATTCCAATCTTTTTTTAACTTCCTGAATTTCAAGTCGGGGTTTGAACACCGGTATACCCCGGCCGTCGTTTGATTGCAGGGCGCCGATCCCGATCTTGTATTTATGTATACTGGCTCCGTCGCCAACCATTGCAGCCGTGCCGGCGCTGGCGCAACCTTCCACGACGGCTTGAGCGTATTCCTCCTCGCTGAGGGCTCCGTTCATATTGGTTGTGGTACCCGTTATAGGAGCGGCAAGCACGGGGAAATCAAGTTCAAATCCCAGCAGAGAAGTTTCAAGATCAGGTTTGGTATTTTCCTGGATGTAGCGGGTATTAATTTTATATTTTTTAAGAGCCCTCAGATTTTCTTTGAAGGTTCCGCCGCTGCCGATTGCGCCCACGCCCGGGACTTCACCCGCACAGGCGGCACCGTCACATACGGGGCAGACCGAACAGCTGCCCTGGAAATAAGTCCGGGCCCGGTTTTTTATTTTTTGCCAGCTAAGTTCGGGAGGCGGCCCCACTTCGAAATTGATTGTTTTAACTGCTTCTTCGGCCCGGCTGAGAGCCGACTGGTGGTCCGGACCGGTTACGATCACATTGGCCGGTTTATCGAGGTTACTTTTTGGTTTTTGCACCTGTTCGCCAACTTCTGATTTGATAAAAATTTCTTCGACGCCGTCCATTTCCATTAATTTTTCATGGCCGGTAATTTTCCTTATCTCACCGTTTGCGGGGAGGATAGCTTTTTCGACGGCGACCCGGCGTCCGGTCGGGTTAACCGGGCAATCCGGTTTTTGGCCGACCGCAATTTTGAGTGCGTCGCGGATAATCGAGCGGCCGGTAGCGAGGGGGTAGGTGTATCCGGACATATAGCCCCCGGAGAGCCGGGCGGCCATTTCGAGAACCCTGGGACCTTCGGGGGTCATTTTAATATCTCCTTTAGCCGCTCCAACGCTAATTCCGAGGGCCCGCGCGGCTTTTTCGGCAACTTTTAATATTTCTTTTTGTGTTTTCTCGGGGGCACCGGAGGGGAGGATGTGGCCGGTTTCTATGAAATAAGGTTCCCGTTCAATTATCCGGTCGGCGAGAACCTGGTGGATCAATTCACCGTCCCAAAAAAGAGCGTCCGAGGAGAATTCATCTCCTTCCAGGTATTCTTCAATAATTATTTCGCCCCGGGGGGAAGCTTTTTTGGCCGCCTGGAAAGCTTCCAGGAGGTCGTCTTCATCCTCGATTTTTTTGACGCCCCGGCCGCCCATATTATCGGCTGGTTTTATGACGAGTGGGTAGCCAAGATCCCGGGCTGCTTCCCGGGCTTCTTCAAAATCCCAGATCCCTCGGAAATCGGGCTGGGGGATATTTTCTTCGGCAAAGGCCCGGCGCATTTTGACCTTATTGGTTGCTTTTTCGGCGATATCAAATTTAATTCCCGGCAGATCAAGAGCTTCCGCGACGGCCGCCTGGGAGAGGGAAGCGTCGGTGCCGACCGTTATGACACCGTTGATATCTCCTTCCTGGAAATCCCGGGCAACCCGCACGCAGCCTTCGAAATCGCGGGTGCTCATTTCGACCGGATAATCGGCAAGTCCCATCCCGGGGGCGTTAGGGTTATAATCGAGGACGACTGTTGTCAGGCCCATTTTTTGAGCTTCTCGTATCGCCGGCACCTGCATCTCGCCGGCGCCGATAATCATTATTGTGCCATTCATGGTAACAACTCCGGGTTAAAACTGTTAACGGGGGGCTTTTTTATCTTCCCTGGCGGCCCTTGAGTTTTTCGATCCGGCCGCTTAATCTCTCATCTTCCCGCCGATAAAAATTACGTTCATGTTTTAAAAGATCCATTTCAAATTCTATGATATCTTTGACCGTATTTTTGGCATCTTCGCCCCCGGAAGTATAAAATCCAACTTCCCGGGTATTAATTTTATCCGGTTTAATATCTTCGGCAATCATTTTAGCATCTCCGGGGGTGATTCGCCCGCCGATTGAAGTCGGAATATCTTTTTTTCGGGCCTCATTCACGATTTTTTTAGTGGCCTCCAGGACCCGGGGGTGGTTGGGTTTTTTATCAAAAGACCGGCAGAGATCATGCCGGCCGATAGTCACCTGGGCCAGGTTTTCCGCCCCCTCGGCTTCCAGTATTTGTTCGATATTTTCAGTTGCCTGCCTGGTTTCAATATTAACCTGTTTATCGATGAAGGAAAATTTCTTATCCCCGAGAACTTCCCGGCAGGAAGCAAGAAAATTCCGGAGGCTGTAGGGGGATTCCACCATGGGAGCGATTAGCGCCCGGCAACCGATAGTTACCCCGGTTCGGATGTCGTTGCGGGCCTCGGGTCCCCCGATTTTTAACTGCAGGGGCAAAAGATCGCCAAACAGGCGGTGTCTTTCCCTTATATCCTCGAAAGGCATCCCCGCATCCTCCGTGGATAGTTTCATTGTGCAGACACGGTGTTTGTCAATCAGAGTGGATAATTTTTTCCTGAGTGTGATCTGTTCGCGGTCAAAAAATCTCTCGTCCCGTGGGTTCAATGTTTTGCCTCCCTGTCCGATATTTAGCTTTTGTGCAGCTATGCAACTATATCCGGTCGACCCGTCTGAGGGCAAGTAATATCTTGGCTGTTGTTAAAAAGGCGGGTGGTTATTGATTTTTTTTCGTGTTTGTGGGCCGGTGCTGTGGTTTTTAGCTGTCGTTTTTTAGCGAGTAAACTGACTATTTTTTGCTTCATCTGACTGGCCTCCCGGGGAAATTTAGGTATCCATTTATCTATTATCGACGCGGAAGGGGGGGAGCTTAAGTGGGGCGTGTGGCGCCGGGCGCAGGGAGCGGGGCGTAATGGCGAAAAAGAAACGGCGAAAAAACAAGGGCATAAAACTGGCGGGTGGAGGTGCCGAGGGGGGATTATTGTTTGGGAGTAACTACGAGACTCCGCTGTTTTGGCCCACCGCTGCTTTATTTTTGGACTTGGGGTTAGATTTTTCCTGGTTCTATGAACCCTGCTTCTGTGCCGTCCGGTTCGTAGCGAAGGGAGCCGAACTGGACACGGTGAGCCGCCTGGGGATTATCTAGAGGGGTATGAACCTTGAGGATTTTGTTTTCATAATCCAGTTCTTCAATAATTCACAGTCCTTTACAGTCGTCATGTTCGGTGGTGAAACCGACCAGCAGGCCTTTTTCAATTCCCGGCTTGATTGTCCGGATCTGGCCGTATTCCGAGAGTTCCTGGATTGCTTCACCGCTTAATTCGCCGTCGATTACCGCGAGGACGCCTTCCCAGGCGGAAAGTTTTTCAGCGTGGAGAATTTCGGGGTAATCCAGATCCAGCTCCTGACCGGTGCCCAAATAGACCCGTTCAAGGCCAAAATTATCAAGATCGAGAGTTTTCAAAGAGGCCTCCTTCATATAGTTTTTCATATTTCTTTCCCGGAGCCCTTTTCTTTCCGAGGGCGGTGTGGGGGAGACCTTGTCAGAGACTTTTACCCGTTTCACCCGTTGTTCGGAAACAGAACAGACGAGGTGTTCGAGTTCCTGGTCTTTCTGAAGCATAACTATTTTATCGGGATCCAGGACATCAATTTTGCCCTGTTTTATTGTGCGCCCGCCGTCTCCCTGGACCCAGCCGGTGGTATCGACGATCAGAGTTTCGACGCTATCCAGGGCCCGGTCAGCAAGGTGGCGTACTCCGCTGAGGAAAGGAACCATATGCAGTCCCGGCGAATGCGCACCTGTGAAAACCAGTTCATCCCAGGGAACGATATCGAGAGCAACCGTGGGTTCATTTACGGTTGTCAGACCGATTGTTCCCGGCGGACCGATATCGCTCTGGCCGAGATCACAGTCCATTACGCCGACGCCGTCAAAGTCTTCAAGCAGACGGTTAGTCAGGTAAGTGGAGAAGAAGGTTTTACCGGTATCCATTTCGCCGAGAACCAGGACAGTTTCGGCGCGATCAGCTTGTAATTCTTCGACCAGCTCATCCCAGCTGGGCGGAATACTTCTTTCCTGCAGCTCTTCGATTTCTCCATCATGCCCCTCAAGCTGGATGCTGCTGTTTTCAAGGGCTTCGACGGGCAAAGTTTTCCCCCGGGGGATCTCCATTGAACCGTTCTTTTTGATTCGAGCTCCCACCACTTCAACGAGACCTTCCTGAACCTGCAGGTTAGCGGGTCCCTCCAGCAGGTAAATATCATTTTTATCAATATTCATAATACTCATTGGGAATCCTCTCCAAAGTAAAGTTCCGGCCATTCTTCTTTTAGAGCTTCCTGGTTAATTTTCTGGCATTTATCAAGATCCGATTTGTCGATGTCAAACGAATCCTGCCGGCCGGTTTCGACAACTTTTTTTAAGGTAATACTATTTTCGTCCATTGATTTTATCTGACCGGTCAGAGCACGATTCGAGGTGGTGAACTCTACCAGGTCACCCTCGCTCAGCTCACTTACCGGTATTTCATTGACCATATTATAGGAGATCATCTCAACAATCCCCGGGTAGAGGGGGATATCTTCGTAAGCACCGATGATTTCCCGGATAAGCTCCACGGTAACTGCGGGGTTTTCAGTGGTTTCAATTACCTGTTTGATCCGGTGGAGCAGGGAAGGAAAGTCCGATTCCTTGAAGGTCATAATCTATTAACTCCTTTGACGTGATTTTATAGTATTGAGCACTCTGTACGGCAGAAATCAAAATCAATTCCCGAAATGGGAGCCATGTTTACAGGATAAAAGAGCCTGATTCTAAAAATTCTAAACAAACTATTACATCATAAGCCGCTTTCAGTTGCAAGGAAAGAGTGGGGGAAAGGGCTGGCCAGCTACTGCAGCCGGTCTCTGGCAAAAAAATACTGGTAATCTGTCGGGATATAGTTTAAGTTTAAAAATGAATGGGAAAAATAGAAGTAGGGAAAGGCTAAGCGTGGTGCATTATAGTGGTTCGTCTGCTTAGCCTTTCCCTACTACCTGGTGCTACAAAAATGTGAATGGGAAGGGAAAACAAAACCTGTGATTGTATTTAAATTATGGTAAATGTTTCGGTT
>CAZKRS010000093.1:0-6421 GCA_964555265.1 uncultured bacterium
AGCGTCATAAAAACGGAAAAATAAAAATCCAAGCAGGTAACCATGCCAGATCTCCGGCCAGATATAACTCCAGAACAAAGGAAACAAGGAGACAAAAATACCGGCAATCTCATCGATTACCACGGGAGCCGGATCGGGGTTTTCGTAATGTTTGATACCGGCGGCTGATAGGGGGAAAGAAATAAAAACCACAATTAAACCAGCAGTTCCCAGGATTAGTTGATTACTTGAAAACAGGTAATTAAAAAACCAAAAAAGAGCCAGCCCTCCCAGGCTTCCCCAGGTCCCGGGCATCAGCGGAAGTCCTCCCAGACCGCAACCACGGGCCAGAAACAACCGGATTCCGGTCATTGATAACCGGTTCTGTAAAAAACCTGGTTTCAACTGTTTCAGACACAATCCTTAAATATTTTCATGTTCCGGTAGAAATATTCAATCCCGCTGTAAATTGTCACAATCAGGGTTAAAAACATGGCCATCCAGGAGACCCCGTTCAGCCAGAGATATTCTACCAGCTGGATACGATAAAAAATGAGAGCCAGTATAACCAGGAAAATCCCGGCCATCTGGACGGTGGTCTTATATTTCCCGGAAGTAGCGGCCGCGAGAACCTGTTTGCGGACGGCCGCCAGGGTACGGAGGGAATTTACGGCCAGCTCCCGGCCCAGGACAATAATTACCAGCCAGGCCGGCCAGGAAAGCTCGGGGATTTCCATAAAATAAACAAAAGCAACCAGGGTCATCAATTTATCGGCAAGAGGGTCCATCAGGCGACCAAAATCAGTTTCCTGGTCATATCTCCGGGCCAGGATCCCATCATACAGATCAGTTATACCCGCAGCCACAAAAAGAAACAGGGCAACCAGAAGCCATTCAATTCGATCATAGTTCAAAAGCGAAACCAGGAAAGTTACAGCCAGTCCAAACCTGAGCAACGTCAGCCTGTTTGGGAAAGTCATTTTTATCATTCCCGTCCCTGTGAAATTAAAATTTAATCCCCGGTAATAACTTCTTCAGTTCTTCCCCCCGCCGTCTTAACTTTCAGTTTACCGTCCTCGAGAGTAATAATCTTATCGGTTACCTCTCCCGATTGGCCCAGCAGAGGCAGCGGGCTGCCCCGGTAGTAAAGCTGAATACCGCCGGCATTACCAAGCCGCAACCGAACGGTATCCTCGGCCGACCAGTTGAGTTTATCACCGGGACGCAGCATCATATCCCGGCTTCGCACCCCGTCAAAAATAACGTATAACCAGGTTTTTTCACGGGCTTCAACCCGCAAATTCAACCCGTTATTATCTTCAGGTACCGCCAGGGAGGAGGAATTATTTTCAACAGTTTCCTCTTCCCGCTCCTTTTGATCGCCCTCGGGGAGGCGAATTTCGCTGGCAGTATCCACATTAATCCAGGCAAACCGCAGCAGGACCATAAAAACAGAGATCATCACAATTGCTCCTGCAGCCAGCCAGTAAAAGAAATAGGAATATTCTATTTCTTCTTCCGGTTCAGACTCCTGTTCCTCATGTTTAAGTACATACTGCATAACCAAAGCGTCGGCATCCAGGCCCAGGTGTTCCGCATAACGGCGGATGAATCCCCGGGCGTAGACAGCCCCCGGAAAATTATTGAAATCTTCCTCTTCTATACCTTCCAGGTAACGGGAACGGATATTGAGTTCTTCAGCAATTTCTTTGATTTCCAGCTCCTTTTTTTCCCGCTGCTGCCGGAATTTTTCTCCTAAAGAGCCTATTTTAAATCACCTTCCAGATATTGAGGATTCATCCGGGCAATTGCATCTTCAACAGGCCGGGGCAACCGCGGTTTTTCCCGGTAATCTACCACTTCAATCCGGTGCCGGCTGCCATCAGCAGCCAGCTCTACTGTTAAAGATACAGGATGAAGCTGGGGCCAGTCAAATATTGCTTTTCCCCGCCGGTATCTTAAATCTTGATTATTAGCTTCGATTTTTACCTCCAGCTGTCCATTTGATTGTTGAACTGTCATCTTTTCTTTAACCGCTGTATCCGTTTCCAGTCCGGCAGCCAGAATAGCCAGCGGAAAATTGTCGGCAAGCAGTTCTTGTTTCTGGCGGTCGGTAAGCTGTTTACGGCGTTCAATATTAAGATGTGGATAATTAACGACTGCGGAATCTCCGCTGATAATAAATATCTGTTCGCTGGAATCCGAACGCTGCACCCGTTGTAAAATTTTATCGGGATAACTGTAGGAAAAAACAACAGCGGTAGTATCCTGCGGCTTGCTTTCTACCCGGGAAATTGCTTCCAGGTAAATGGTGGGAGTCTGGCGAAATTTAACCCGGGCCCGGGAGATAAAATCTTCCACGCTCACTGCTTCGGCCGCACCGGCGCCAAACAGGATGAAAATCAGCAGAGAGAAAAATATAACCCTAATCCAGCTCTTCATCGTCAAGAACCTCTTCTCGATCAGCTATAACTTCCCGGGCTTTACTACCGCGATGGGGCCCCACTATTCCTTCATCTTCCATCATATCAATCATCCGGGCGGCACGGTTATAACCAACCCGGAAACGGCGCTGAATCATGGAAGCGGAAGCCTTGCCGGATTGAACAACCAGTTTCTTGGCTTCTTCGTAATATTCATCATCGAAATCCTCCAGGTGTCCCGGGGAAGATTTGCTGCCGAAGATAGAATCTTCATCTATATAACTGGGGCGTAGTTGTTCTTTTACAAAACGGATTAAATCCTTCGTTTCATCGTCCCCTAAAAAGGCCCCCTGAGCCCGCTGGGGCTGGGGAGCACTGGCGGAAAGGTAAAGCAAATCACCGTTACCCAGCAGCGCTTCGGCTCCGTTCTGGTCAATCACAACCCGGCTGTCGGTCCCGCTGGAAACTCTAAAAGATATCCTCGCGGGCATATTGGCTTTAATTAGACCGGTTATCACATCAGTGGAGGGGCGCTGGGTGGCCAGCACCATATGAATTCCCACGGCCCGGGCCATCTGGGCGAGACGGGTAATAGACTGTTCACATTCCTTGGGATTGGTGAACATTAAATCAGCCAGTTCATCAACAATTACCACCAGGTAAGCCATCTTTTCCCCCTCGTCGGCCTGCTTATTGTAGGCCTCAATATCCCGGCAACCGGCGGCAGATAAGTTTTCATATCTTTTTTCCATCTCGTCGACAGCCCATTTTAACGCTTTATTGGCGTCGGCGGGATCATCAATAACTTCCACCATCAGGTGAGGCAGCCCCTCGTAGAGATTCAACTCGACTCTTTTGGGATCAATTAATATGAATTTCAGTTCATCGGGGGGGAGGCGGAAAAGCAGACTGCAGATTATGGAATTAATACAGACACTTTTACCGCTTCCGGTTGCTCCGGCAACAAGCAGGTGGGGCAGGCTGTTTAAATCCACCACCAGCGGTTCTCCAAAAACATCCAGACCAATTCCCAGAGGAAGATGCGAGGAATCATCTCCGAAGGTATCGGTTTCAATTACATCCCGGAGTTTCACCAGGGCCCGGGTCGGGTTGGGCACTTCGATCCCCACGGCTGACTTACCGGGAATCGGCGAAACTATCCGGACGGATTTAACGGCCAGGCTCAGTTTTATATCATCAGCCCGGGACTGGATTTTATTGACCGAAACCCCCGGTCCGGGTTCAACCTCATACATCGTTAAGACCGGACCCGGATTGGCATCAACTACCCGGGCATCAATATCAAATTCTTCAAAAGTTTGTTCCAGTTTGTTGCTTACCCGGGAAAGAGTATCCTCGTCGGGGATAGTTTCGTCAATATTCCCCTGTTCAAGCAGATCAAGAGGGGGCAGATTGTAAGTGGACATATCAGCCTCATCAACCTCGGGGCGGCGATTATTTACCCGGACCGGGTCAGGATTTTTTTCTTTTTCCGGGGGCGGCTGGTTGTCCCCGGCTTCATCCTCTTCTTCTTGATCTAATTTTTCGTCCTGGTCGGATGAGGATTTTTTTTCTTCCAGTGATACAACTTTGTCAGGATTCGATTCTTCCGGTTCTGTTCGGGAAGAATCTTTCTTTTCTTTATCTTTGTTTTTTTCGGATGACGGAGAAGAAACGGCTTTTCGGGTGGTGCCTGCAGTTGAAGACGAATTACTGTCGGAACTGAAATTGCTTATTTTTTCAGCCAGGATTTTATTTACCAGCCCGGGTAAATTTGAAATATATTCCAGCAAAAATGAAAATAATTTACAAGAATATTTCCAGAAATCCCATAGACTATCGCTTATAGTCCGAGCGGTATGAAGTGACAATCCAAAAATCAACAGGAAGGAAAAAAACAGCAAAGAACCGGCCTGCCCAAGTAAAGGCTGAAAATGATCAACAAGATAATGCCCCAGCAAACCGCCGCCCGGAGCGGGCAGCTCATAAAGTGAAATCAAGCTGGCAGTTCCCGAGAAAAACAGCCCCCAGCCAAGAAGGGAAAGAGACTGAAATAGCCGGGGCTTGCGGCGAAAGGTCTGCAGCGAAAAAACCCCGAGCAGAAGAACAAGCAACCAGGCGGTATACCCCAGGCTCACCCGCAGATAAAAAGAGAGATAGGCCCCCACTTCCCCGCCCAGGTTATGAATTTGCCGGCCGGTTCCCGCCGGCGGATCAGCAGGGGTATAAGAAAGCAAACTCAAGAGGAGAAAAAGGGCTACAAAAAGGGCAAATAGCCCCAGCAACTCCATAATTTTATTACTGTCTTCCATGAAAAAACCACCGGTGCTGTTTAACAAAATCAACCTGGGATAAAAATATTACACCAGGCAGCAGGTTAAAAAAGGATAATTATCCTGTCTCAGTTACTTTCTTTTTCGGCAGCGACTTTACTCAACTCAATGCCCTTTTCATTGATATCGGTGCATTTAACGGTAATAGTGTCGCCTTCTTCCACAACATCGGTGGTATTTTTGACGTGGTGGTCGGCCAGCTCGGAGATATGGACCAGGCCTTCCTGACCGGGCAGGACCTCAACAAAAGCACCGAAGTTTTTCGTTGTAACAACCCGGCCCTTGTAAGTCTTACCGACTTCAACTTCTTCGGTGTACATTTTCACCATTTCCCGGGCCCGGTCACCGGCTTCACCGTCCTCCGCACCGATAACCACGGTTCCGTCATCTTCAACGTCAACTGTCGCTCCGGTTTCATCGATAATTCTCCGGATATTTTTACCACCGGGGCCAATAAGATCCCGGATCCGGTCTTTGGGAATTTCCATCGAATACAACCGGGGAGCATGCTCGGAAATTGACTCCCTGGGCCGGGAGATGGATTTATTCATTTTATCCAGAATAGCAAACCGGGCCTCCCGGGCCTTAGCGAGTGCGTTTTCAAGAATATCCCGGCTTACTCCTTCGATTTTTATATCCATCTGGAGAGAAGTTACACCATCTTTGGTCCCGGCAACTTTGAAATCCATGTCGCCCATGTGATCCTCATCGCCGAGAATATCAGTCAGAATTTTATAGTTGTCTTCATCTTTAACCAGCCCCATTGCCACTCCGGAAACATGTTTTTCAATCGGAACGGCGGCGTCCATAAGAGCCATGGAGGCCGAACAGATCGAGGCCATCGAACTGGAACCGTTGGATTCCAGAATTTCCGAGACAACACGGGTCGAATAGGGCCACTGCTCCTCGTCCGGAAAAACCGGTTTAATAGCACTTTCAGCCATCAAACCGTGGCCGATTTCACGGCGGCCAGGACCCGTCATCCGGCGCACTTCACCGACACTGAACGGCGGGAAATTATAGTGGAGCATGAACCTCTTTTCACTGTCCCGGAACAGATCATCAATTCTCTGCGTTTCCCGGGGCGTGCCCAGGGTAATGCTGGCCAGACTCTGCGTTTCTCCCCGGGTGAATAGACCGGAACCGTGGGGACGGGGAAGAAAATCCACCTCGGTATCAATCTGCCGGATATCATCCGGTCCCCGACCGTCAATCCGGCGTTCATTTTCCAGGATTTCTTCCCGGAAAATCTCCTTTTCCAGCTCGGAAAAAGCTTTATCCAGGGAACGGTCCAGGATCTCCAGATCATCTTGATTATCAAGCTCATCTTCCTCGGGTAAAAACTGTTCCGTCAGTTCTTCTTCCACTTCATTTTTGGCTTTCTTGCGCTTTTGTTTAGTTGGAACAAGAAGAGCCTCTTTCATGCGATCATAACCGGCCTCTTTAACTTCGGATATGAAATTTTCGTCATACTCGGGGGGGATATACTCCGATTGCGGTTTCTGACACTGGCTGACCAGTTTTTTCTGGAGTTCAATTATTTCCTGGATTTCGTCATGGGCAAGATCCATGGCATCCAGAAGCAGTTCCTCCGATACTTCGTTGGAACTTGCTTCCACCATGGTGATTTCTTCTTCTGTACCGGCAACAACCAAATCCAGATCCCCTTCTTCAACCTCCGTAAGG
>CAZKRS010000094.1:0-6336 GCA_964555265.1 uncultured bacterium
AGTCCCGCAATATCCCGGCCACAGCTTCCCTGTCCATTCTGTAAAAATCAACCTTATTCCGATTGTCGGGAAACAATAGTTACCGGACAGGGAGCGTGGTGAACCACATAATTACTTACACTTCCGAGCAGAAATTCCCCTACAGCTCCCAACCCGCGCCGGCCCATAAAAATACCGGCAGCTTCTCTATGGCGGGCAAACTCACAGATTTCCTCGCCCGGTTCTCCTGTCATTACTTCAGTGGAAGTGGCAAAACCGGCTGCTTCCAGTTCTTCCGCAGCGGTGGAAGTCATCTCTTCGGCCCGTTCATTCAGTTTAATCTGAATATTAACGGGGTTAATCTCATCATCATAGATGTCACCGGTTACTTCCTCTACAACTGAAACAACCACAACCTCGTCTTCTTCCGGATTTAAAATCTTTTTCACATAATCCAGCGCCTTTTGAGCAGGTTCCGAATCATCTGTTGCAAGCAAATATAATCCCATTTTCTTACCTCCTGGTTTTTATTAATCAGTTGCTTCCTGTTCTATCTTTAGTTTTCGGAATCCAGCGCCGCCACCCGAGTTTTTAAAGCAGAAACTATACATTTCTCGCGGGTGCTTCCCGTACCCTCATCCGCCAGTTCCCCCGGCCGGACAGGTTCGCCGAATATCACCTTTACCCGGTGTATTCGGGGTAATTTCCGCCCCGGCGGTAAAACCTCATGTCCTCCTTTGATACGGGTGGGAACAACAGGTGTTTCCCGTTCTTTAAGCAATATTCCCAACCCCGGCTGAAATTCCTGCAGTTCGCCGTCCGGCGACCGCCTGCCCTCGGGAAACCAGGCCAGGTTCCACTTCTTACGGAGTATATACTCGCCGTAGGCAAGACTGGAAGCGGGATTATTCAGAGGATCTACGGGCACAGCCCCGGCAATCCGACAGGCAAGCCTGAAAAGCGGGTTGGAAAAAGCCACTTCCCGCCAGGCCGCCCAGCGGGTTTTATGCATATTATTATAATCCAGCGCGGCCCCAAGGAAAAACGCATCAAAATAACTGACATGATTGGGAGCCAGGATGAAATTTTCATCCCCGGGTAAATTTTCCTTACCGGTAACCTGAACCCCAAAAAAAGTTTTCATCAAAAGACGGTTCGACCAGTAAAAAACCGGTGCCAGCAGACGATGGAAAAAATTCCGGGGGTTAAGCCATTTTTTCTGTTCGCCGGTTAAAAATTCATCAGGATTCTCTAAAGGGTTGGCTTTTTTTTCTACTTCGGAAGTATCCCGGAGACCTGTCTGGCTCAACTCCAGCAGAAGCTCACGAACAGTCTCAATTTGTCCGATCTGTTCTTCTGTCAACCGGATTCCGGTTAGTTCTTCAATTCTCAGTGTAAAATCAACCCATTGCAGAGAATCCACGCCCAGATCAAGCTGAAAATTAGAGTCCGGTTCAAGCGGCAGATCTGAATATTTTTCAGCCAGCCAGTCCCAGACCCGGCGGGCAGCTTCTTTCTCAAGAATTTTTTGATCCTCAGCTTCCATTTCGGCCACCGGCAGAGGGGTGCCGGTTTTTTTCTTTCGACCGGAAGAATCTTTAGCCTGTTCATATCTTTCGACCAGGAGATGACGCCGTATTTTCCCCAGCCGGGTCCGGGGAATTTCCTGGCGAGTTATTTCAAATTTCGCAATTCTCTGGTATTCGGGAAGCTGACGGCCGATTTTCCTCAACTCCGTCTCCACTCCTTCCCGAAGATTACTTTCACCTCGGTGGCGAAGAGCATCCAGATCAGGAACTACCAGGGCGGCCAGGCGACCCGATTTCTCAAGAATTCCTATCTCATCGATCAATTCACTTTCGCCGTAAATAGCTTCCAACCGCTTGGGCTGGACATTTTTACCACTTTCAGTAACAATGAGAGTTGAAACCCGTCCCTCAAGAAAAAGAAACCCTCCCGAATTTATGCGGCCTATATCTCCTGTCTTGAACCAGCCATCCTCTGTAAAAACCTCACCGGTTTTATCGGGCAGATTCCGATAACCACCGAAAACATTCGGTCCCCGGGCAAGAACCTCACCCAGGTTATTTTCCCGGGCTTCTTCAGGTAACGAACCCGGCTCAATCTTCAGATCAACTCCGGGCAGGGGCTTGCCGGAAGCTTCAAAATTGTTGTAATCGGAAAGATTCAGGGTTAGAAGAGGCGAAGTTTCCGTCAAACCATAGCCGGTATCAACCTCCCAGCCCAATCCTTCCAGTTTCCAGGCCAGTTCTCCTTCAAGAGCCGCTCCCCCGGAGGCCAGCAGCCGCAGCTGTGGCGCCACCCGGCTGTGCAGCGGTGCCAGCAATTTTTTTCCCCATCTCAGGTTAAATTTTTTCCGTAAAAACCGGCTCACAGTAAATAATCCGCTCAGCAGAAGACGGACCGGCAGACTGCTCGAAGCAATCCGCTCCTCTATTCCTTCCACCAGGGCCCGGTAAAGACGGGGCACGCCTATAATGACGGTAAGATTGTTCTCATCCAGCGCTTCGATAATATCGGGACCGGTCAGGGAAGCCGGAAATACAAGCGGCAGACCGAGGGCCATTGGTGCCAGCGTTCCAACCACAAACGGATAAACATGGTAAAGCGGAAGCGGGAGCAGGACTTTATCCTCTCCGCCAACAATCTCTGCATTTTTTACTGACTTTATCGAAAACATTAAATTTTCATGGGTGAGGGGAACACCTTTAGGACGTCCGGTGGTGCCGGAAGTATAAAATATAACAACAGGATCAACAGTCCTAATTTCCGCGGCGGCCAGCGGTTCCTCTGCCAGTAATTTTTCCCAACCACTATCATCTTTTTCTTCCGGATCAAGGCTGTAAATCTCCGCAAACTGCTTATCAAGGTCTTCCAGGCGGGACATAATTTTTTGATCGGCGAAAATCAAAGAAGGATCACTGTCTTCAACACAGGCGGCCAGTTCTTTATCATCCAGCTCATAGTTCAAAGGAACCACTGAAGCGCCGGCAGCAATCGCCCCGAGAGCGGCAGTTAACCAGCTAATAGAATTTTCTCCTGTTATAACAACCCGGTCTTTTTCTGTTATTCCCCTCTCTTTAAGACCCCCCGCCATTTTTAACACCCGGCCGGACAGCTGGGGATAGCTCCAGGAAATTTTTTTATCAGCCCTGTATTCGGTAAGCGCCTTTCCGGAATAGTCGGATAAGTTAGCAATTAAATCAGAAATGGTTTGCAATCATATTACCCCTTTCAAAAACCGGTAATGAAATTTCAAAAGAGCCCGAAAACTGCCACCCGACTTGTTTGTTCCGCCCAATAATGCCGGCGCCAATCTGCCTGGTATGGCTATTGCCAGCCGGGTTAACTGCTGTTCTGGCGAAAGTCTATCAGCCATTTTACCAGCCGGCCCAGGTTCAAAAAACCGGTCAGCAAATAAAAAAGAAAAAAGAGGGAAAACATGAGCAGCGGGTTAAGAACCGCCACAAAAATAAAAAAGAGAAGAACAAACAGAACACCAAACGGATGCTCTTCAATAAAAGTAATATCTTTGAAAGAAGGATAACGAAGATTACTGAGCATAAGGTAAGAGAGAATAAGAATTATTACGGGAATCGCATGATGAATATAAATCCGGTAGAGCTGTTCCGAGATCTGCGGGGACTGGATATAAAAGATATATTCCAGAAAATACAGGGAAACGACAACTCCCGCCGCAGCGGGGGTGGGAAATCCGTTAAAATAATCCATGGATTCTTCTTTAACGTCATGAGCGTTAAACCGGGCCAGCCGGAGGGCCGCACCGCAGGTAAATAAGAATCCCAGTAAAATACCGAGGCGTTCATTCAAATAAAGCCAGCGGGTATAAGCAAGAACAGCGGGAGCGACACCGAAAGAAAGCAGATCGGCGTGAGAATCTAATTCAAGACCAAACTGTGTCTCCGTGTCGGTAAACCTGGCTATACGTCCGTCCAGGCCATCAAGGACAAAAGCCACACCGATAGCAATTCCGGCATACAGCCAGTTGCCTATAAACGAGCTGATAACTGCAAAAAATCCGCACAGTATATTCCCCATGGTTAACAGGGAAGGAATAAAATAGATTCCTTTTTTCAAACGACTATCAAACATTCATAACTCCCCGCAAAACATTTTATATAACCTCAGCCTCGTGCCACCTCGGTCTGCCCCGCCCGGACAACCGAACCGGGTTCTACGACAGGTTCAACCTCCGGCGGTACAATTAAATCCGTCCGGGAACTTAAAGCAATCATACCACAGCGCTGGCCACGTTTAAACGAATCATTTTCTTTAAACCAGAAATAAATTCGACGGGCCAGCAAACCGGCAATTTGCTGTAGTTCAAACAGCCGGTCTTTTTTATCCCGGCAACTAACGACATTCCGTTCGTTTTCTTTTTCAACATTATTACAAAACGCAGGTAAAAAATTACCGGAAGTATAGTTGATTTCTTCAATTTTACCGGAAACCGGCATCCGGTTAAGATGGACGTTAAAAATTGAGAGAAAGATTACAATCCGGCGGCGACCGTCTTTTAATTCTTTCACCTCTTTGACCACGCCGTCGGCCGGAGAAAGCCAGCTATCACCGGCTTCTGTTTCCGGTCGCCGGGATGGATCCCGAAAAAAATAGATCATAAAGACCGCCAAGCAGGCAAAAATGGCAAAACCGGCCAGCAGCAGCCATCCCCCGTAAACCAGCCAGAAGCCATAAAAAGCCAGGGCGGGTAACAAAACTCCGAGCAGCCAGGGTAAAACCTGGGGGCGAATTCTCACGGCAGGTCAACCGCCGGCCGGCCACAAAAAAAACGCCGGGATAAAAATAAAATAATAGGGGTTAAAAGCACCTTCTACTCCTCAAAACGATCCTGGAGCCAGTCCATCATTCCCCGGATTTCCCGCCCAACCTCTTCTACCTGGTGCCGGGAATGTTTTTCCCGTAGTGATTTAAACACCGGACGACCGGTTTTATTCTCTGTAAGCCATTCCCGGGCAAACTCTCCGGATTTGATCTCTCCCAGGATTTTTTCCATTTCCTCTTTGGTTTCCTCGGTAATCACCCGCGGACCTCTGGTCAAATCGCCATATTCAGCGGTATCGCTGATTGAATAACGCATCCCCTGGATTCCGGATTCATAAATAAGATCCGTAATCAGTTTAAGCTCATGAAGACATTCAAAATAGGCAACTTCCGGCTGATAACCCTCCTCAACCAGGGTTTCAAAAGCAGCTTTAATCAGGTGGGTGACTCCTCCGCATAAAATAACCTGTTCACCAAAAAGATCGGTTTCCGTCTCTTCCTTAAAAGTGGTTTCCAGGACACCGGCCTGGGTCCCGCCTATCCCCTTGGAATAAGCCAGCCCGCGCTCTTTGGCCCTCCCGGTATAATCATGGTTAATTCCGAGGAGATTGGGAACTCCAACTCCTTCCTCATACATTTGCCTAACAACGTGGCCCGGCCCCTTGGGAGCCACAAGAACCACGTCAATATTTTCGGGGGGTTCAATCTGGTAAAACCTGATATTAAAACCATGGCCGAAGATCAGCATATCCCCTTCCTCCAGATTTTCGACCAGGTCCTGCTCGTAAACATCTTTTTGCACTTCATCGGGAACAAGCAGAGCAATCACCGAAGCCTGCCGGGCCGCTTCAGCAGCAGATACCGGTTCAAACCCGTCATTGACTGCCGCTTTATAATTTGGGGTTCCTTCCACTTCGGCCACTATAACATCCAGACCGCTGTCACGCAGATTCTGGGCATGAGCGTGACCCTGGCTTCCGTAACCGATAACAGCTATAGTATCATCGGAAAGTTCCTCCAGGTTAGCGTCTTCATCGTAATATTTTTTAACCATTTGCAAATACCTCCATAGATATTTAAATATTAACTAACTCTAAGCTCTCGTCAGCGCCGCCGATCCGGTGCGGGCTGTCTCTTTAATTCCATAGGGTTCAAGCATTTCCAGGGCATCGTCAATAAAATCCACTTCACCAACAAAACGAATTGTGGCCGTATTCTGGTCGATATCGACCACCTTACCGTTAAAAATATCCGCAATTTCCAGAATTTCACCGCGGCGGGACGGCGGAGCTGAAACTTTGGTCACCAGCAACTCGGAACTTACGTAATCTCGACCGGAAAAATCCTCGACTTTAATCGTAACAATTAATTTACGAAGCTGTTTTACAGCCTGTTCAAGCGTCCGTTCGTCTGCTTCTACCACGATGGTCATCCGGGAAACTTCGGGATCCACGGTTTCACCCACAGTCAGGGAAGCAATATTGAACCCCCGGCCGCTAAACAACCCGGCAATCCGGGCCAGAACTCCCGATT
>CAZKRS010000095.1:0-588 GCA_964555265.1 uncultured bacterium
CCTAAGGCTACAGGCCGGGAACATATTGAGGACAATTTTAAGGCCCGGGAGTTGAAGTTAAACCCGGAGGATATTGAAAAAATAAACAGTCTCGATAGCCAGGACCGTTATGTGGATCCGCCTTTTGCAGCCTGGCAGTAGGTAAAAATAGTAAAAAAATTTTTCCGACCATTATAAAATTATGCTGATTTTTGGTTTGTATCATCAAGAAAAATGAAGTAAACTTTTAAGATGAGGTTTAAAAAAAGAGCTCGGGGAAAATCAGGTTTATAAAAGGAGATTAGAAAATGGATTTTTTCTGGAAAGATTTTTTCACCAACCAGCAGGATATTTACGATCCACGGGTGGAACTTTTAAAAGACTGTCCGTTATTTTCAGGTCTTGATGAAGAAGCCTATGCGGATATAACTGAACTGCTTCACGAACGTAATTATGAGCAGGGGGAGACAATATTTTCCCGGGGCGACCCGGCCAACGCGGTTTTCCTGATTGAAGAGGGTTCAATTCACATCTACCGTGATGAACCGGATTCTCCCAAGCGAGAACTGGCGGAGCTGAAGAAAGATAATTTTTTCGGGGAACTGGCTA
>CAZKRS010000095.1:598-6287 GCA_964555265.1 uncultured bacterium
TATTTCTGAATAACACCGCCGCAACGCCAGCGCTGAGGCTTTAGAAGCCACCAAGCTGCAGGTGCTTTTTCGCCAGGAATTTATGGATTTTGCTCGCCGGGAACTCGAATGTGGATTTGAAATTATAATGAACCTGGCCCGGATTACCGGGGAAAGACTTCGTAAAACTAATGATGAGTATTATGAAACAAAATTAAAACTTGAAAAATTAGAAACTGAAAATGAATCCGGCCAATAAATTTTCTTTATCTCCCCGGCTGATAGCCACTTTAATTTATTATTTTCTTCCGCTTTTATTTGTAGCTGTGGCGGTTTATTTTATTCCTGTCTTGTATCACCTGATATTAATGTTTTTTATATCATTTTTCATCAGTCACCTGTTTTTCCCCCCGGTCAACTACCTGGAAAGACATGGTTTTACCCGCCACTGGGCGACTTTGCTTGTTTTTCTGATTATTTTTGTAATTTTAATAAACATCATTGGATTATATTCTCCGCTGATCTGGAACCAGCTTATGGATCTGCAGAATCAGCTCGCCCATAACGATATCATGGAATTTGCGCGGGGATATTTTGTGGAGATGGAAAATTATTTTGTTTTCCTGCCGGAAGGCAGCTTTTCCGGTCGGATCGGGCTGGTACGGGACTGGATACTCCAGCAACTTTCGGGGGCACTGGTTAATCTTTATATCTTCCTTCAGTATTTAATTATCGTCCCCTTCATAAGCTTCTTTCTCGTTCGGGACAAGCGACTGATCCGGCGCTGTTTGGTCCAGGGAGTCTCCAATGCTTTTTTTGAGATGGTATTTAATATCTACTATAAAATCGACCAGAAAGTGGGCCAGTATATCCGGGGATTAATTATCGAAGCGATTATCATTGCGATTTTATGTATCATCGGCCTGATGATACTGGGGGTCCCCTACGCGATAATAATCGGGATATTTGCCGGAATTGCCAATATTGTTCCCTATTTTGGACCGATAGCGGGAGCCATACCGGCGATAGTAATAAAATCTTTGGAAACCACCAATATCACCTCGCTTGTGGCGGTAGGGCTTCTTTTCTTGATCGTTCAGTCCCTGGACAATATCTGGCTTAAACCCCATGTTTTTGCCAGGAGCATGAATATGCATCCCCTGGTTGTTTTTCTGGTGGTTATCGCCGGTGGAGAACTGGCCGGGATCATGGGGATGGTCTTAAGTATTCCTCTGACAGCCAGTATCGGGGTAATACTAAGGGAATTTTACCGGGGCATAAAAGATTACCAGTTCCAGTCTTAGTTAAATAAGGAGGGGGAAAACTGTTATAATAATTGCGGTAATAATAGCCTGATAATTTTCCAGCCGGTTAATTTTTGTCAATAAAAAGGTACTCAAAAAAACCCCGTGGACGAAATAAAATAAATAACCGTAAGGCAGGCAGTACCAGATCCCGGTAACCATGCCGGCTCCGGAAATACTCAGGGCAACAGGAAATTCTACAAACGACTTTCCGACAATTTTTATCCCGATAAATATAATCAAACCCCGAAAAACCCATAGTAAAACCAGGTACGTAGCTTTCGTTATAGCGAACAAAGAGAGAATAATAAAGCGAGGGATTTCAAATTCGCCCTCAACAGCCAAATATTCCAGGAATGAAATTATGTAGCTTGCAGATGCCGGATCGGCTGCAATAAAAATTTTAAATAAAACACCAAAAAATGAAAACAATAAACCCCATTTCAGCCAGAGAGAAATCCGGCGCCAGTCCCGGCGCGGATATTTATTGAAAATACCTCCTGGTTGAAACAAAAGTCTAAAAGGAATCATTTTCTCACCCCTGTGTATAGCTTAGCTTAGCAAAGACGTTCGGCTATGGCCAGATACCCGCGTAACTCTTCAATCCGGGAGTTATTATGAAGACGATGATAACAATTTAACAAATTTTTGATCAGTCTTGTTAGAAGTCTTTTATTGGAGACCGGAGCCAGATATTCCTCAACAAAACCAAAACCGGCGCTGTTCAAAAATTCTATACAATCGTTTCGAGTTAATATCTGGCCGGAATGAAATGGGTCTATAAAAATTCTTCTTTTCTTGCCCGAATAAGCGACAATACTGTGAGCGGGCATAGCAACGGGTTGATAGGGTAAATTAAGACGGCGGGCAACCAGCAAAACGATACAGCTTAAAAGCAGGGGACTTCCCAGGCGGCGGTTAAGAACCCTGTTTATGAAACAGTTATCGGGGTCATAAAAATTGGTTTCATTTCCCCGGAATTCGTATTTTTCAAAAATAACGCTATTCACCGTCTCCACGGCGGTATGATCGTCCACAGTCTCCCAGCGCTCAAGCCGGGTTTCAATATCATTCACAATATTATTAAATTTTTCAAGGTAAATTTCTTTTTCCAGGTGAGGATAACCCACCCGGGCAACCGTAAATAAAGCCTCCAGAAGGTCAATGGAACCTTCGTCGCCGCCTGGAGCCAGATCTCTGAATTTATTCTCCAAACATACCGGTTTTAACTGGGCCATTATATCTTTCATTCTTAATTTTACCGGCAGAGGTTGTTTCTCATACTGTTGTTTTAATTCCGGCAGCACCGGCGTTCCCATTTCCATTATCCGGCGGCGAACGGACTGAACCACGTTTTGGTCCTCGTCACCGAGCAGAGTCATTAAAGCCTGTATTTCCGCTGGTTCATTGTTCAAATTTATTACACTCCCTGGTATGTTTTAGCAGACATATGGTGGTCTGGTACGTGGTTTTTTGCGGGTCCGCAGATAATTTATCAACTGCCGGCCCCGAACTTTAATTCTGATTGAATGTTTTTCTATTTCTTCCTCCAGCACCGGCAGCACATCCCGGCCGATAGACAATAATTCTCTCCGTGCTCTCCGGAAGATAGATTTATCCTCATCCCCCAGCAAATAAACCAGTGCTTCGATCTGCTTCCGATCCCGCATTTTAATCACCCCCGTCTTCAAAATAAAAACAGGTTACCCTGCTATATTTATCGACCGGTAAACAAATAGACTTCAGGTAAAATCAAGCCTGGATGGATTCGGGCAAGTCAGTCGTTGACATACCGCTGGTAGGTGCTTTTTTTAAAAAATAAACCGGGTAGGGGGGGATTAAAAATAAAGAGAGGGTCTGGTTATAAACTGAAAATTAGAAGTTCACACTTCCAAACTCGGATTTTTCAGCGGGCTGTTAATCTGCCATGGTTTCTATTTTTTCAATTACCAAACTGGCGATGCGCTCCTGGGCTTCTGAAGTGGTAGCACCCAGATGAGGGGTAGCCACAACTTTCTGATGAGCGGTAAAGGGTATATCACCGGGGGGTTCTTCAACATAGGTATCAACCCCAGCACCGGCTATTTCACCGGCGTCAAGTGCTTCAACTATTTCTTGTTCGGAAACAATTCCGCCCCGTGAACAGTTGACAATAATTGCAGAATCTTTCATCTGTTTGAACTCGTCTTTTGAAAACATATCTTCAGTTTCCGGATTAACAGGGACATGAACGGTGACTATGTCAGACTTATTAACTATTTCGTCAAAAGTGACCGGCCGGGCTCCAGCGGATTTTATTTCTTCCTCTGAAATATATTCATCAAAAGCAAGAATTTTTGCTCCGAAACCGGACAGATATTTACCAACTCTCCGGCCAATCCGTCCGAAACCAACAATACCAACGGTTTTATCCATAATTTCCCGTCCTTCGAGTTCCCCTTTAATCCAGTTCCCCTTTTTCATTTCTCCGTCAGCCCGGGGAATAGAACGATAAATGGCAAGGATATGTCCGACTACCAGTTCGGCAACGGCGTTGGTGGAAGCTTCGGGTGTATTTTCAACCCGGACATTTTTTTCGGCAGCATACTCCAAATCAATATTGTCCAGCCCAACCCCGGCCCGGACAATCCCGACCAGTTCCGGAGCCTGATCAAATAGTTCCCGATCCACTTCAGTTCCACTCCGTACAACAAGAAAATTAGTGTCATCTATTTCAGTTTCAAGCTCCCCCCGATCAAACGCTTCAATAACAGTAAACTCCTCAGCCGATTCAAAATGTTGATTAATACGTTCATCAACTGGATCACAAAGTATGATTTTCATTTTAAAAAACCTCCTGAAAATAATTTTTAGACCATATTTGCCCCAAAGCTTAACAAATAAGCAGAGGAAAGCAAAAAGAATATTTTAAATCTTATCGACGAGCCGGGGATAGATTTTTTTTAGTGCTATAAACTGTTTATCGATTTGCATCTCCGTCAACTCCGGGTGAGCGGGGAGACGGACCAGGGATTTACTTACGTGTTCTGTTACCGGAAGTGAATCAGGGGGATCGAGGTTTTCTTGAGCATACGGTGAAAGATGAAGGGGCCGGTAGTGTTCACGGGCCTGAACACCTTCGGCCTGAAGTGCTTTCAGGAGCCAGTTTCGCGGTTCGGGATTTTCCAGGGTGAAAGCAGTAATATGACCGTTTTCCACAGTTTTAGGGGGAGGAACAAAAAGATTAAAAATTCCTTCCGAATCAAGTTCGAGAAGACGCCGGCGAATTTCATCCTGGACGGTCAGCCGTCTTCGTTTAATATCATCCCAGCGCTTAATCTGCCGCCAGAGCAGAGCAGCAAGCAAATCGGATAGAACATAGCTACTACCGATTGTCCTCCAGGTGTAACGGTCGACATCTCCCAACCGGGTGGTGGAACGGTCAGTTCCCTTATCCCGGATCCGTTCACACCTTTTAATATCATTCTCATCATTAATTACAAGCAGTCCGCCTTCGCCGGAGGTGATGCTTTTGGTGCCGTGAAAACTGAACGCCCCGAAACGGCCAAAAGTGCCGGCCAGTTTCTTACGTCTGCTGCTGTCAAAAGCCTGGGCGGCATCCTCGATTAAATCTATCTCCTCATTTTTGCAGAGCTGCTGGATTTCTTCGATTGGGCCCGGAAAGCCGCCATAATGAACAAAAATAACAGCTTCCGTCCGGGGAGTGATGGCATTTTCGACAGTGGACCGGGTCAGCGTAAACTCCGCCGGATCCACCTCCGCAAAAACCACACTTGCTCCCGCCCTGAGAACCGCCTGAGCGGTGGAAACATAGGTAAAAGAGGGGACAATGACTTCGGCTTCCGGCGGCAGATCCAGGGCTATTAAAGCCAGCTCCAGGGCATGGGTGCAGGAAGTTATGGTTAGAGCCCGGGGGAGATCCCATTCAGTTTCAAGATGTTCTTCCACCTTTTCACAGTAAGGACCGGGTCCAACAATATACCGGTTTTCCAGGCATTTGCTAATTTCCCGGGCTTCAGCCTCTCCGACGCTGGGGCGGTGATAGGGGATGCCTTCCGGGGCAACCGGTTCCCCCCCGTCAAGAGCCAGTTTTTCAGTCATAAAGGCTGAACAATATTAGAAAACTCTTCATCCTCTTAACTAAACCAGCCGGAAACTTCCAGGAAAAGAGGAACAAAAACAACCGAGACTATGGACATTAATTTGATCAGGATGTTAAGAGACGGCCCAGAAGTATCCTTGAAAGGATCGCCCACGGTATCGCCAACAACGGCTGCGGTGTGGGCGTTGGAGCCTTTTCCGCCATAGTTTCCTTTTTCAATATATTTTTTGGCATTATCCCAGGCTCCGCCGGAATTAGCCATAAAAATGGCCAGAATAAAACCGGTGACAATAGCGCCGGCCAG
>CAZKRS010000096.1:0-6266 GCA_964555265.1 uncultured bacterium
TTCCAACCGGCACCTCGGCCAGGTAAGGTTAGGCTACTTCACCGGCCACAGTAATCCAGCGGGTGGTCACCGGTTTTTCTTCTTTGTCGGCCAGGTAGACGTTCAGGAGGGTATTAACATTTATGACCACGCAGCTGATATCAAGTGGAATTCCTCCCTCGGGAGCCACCCGGTCGGTAATATTGTGAACAAGCTCCACCTCATCTCCGGCCGGATAATAGTTGTCCAGCAGGTAAAGTTCAATTCCGTCCTTTTCATCAAGGATGTTTTCCAGCTCTTCAATGGCGTCTTTGTATTTTTCTTTCAGCGCCAGGTAAACTTTCTCAGCCCCGGTGGATTGCTGGACTAGTTTCAGTCCTTCAACTATTTCTGCTGCTTTTTCAACCATCAGGTAGTGGTCGGTTGAGAGCAGTGGTTCGCACTCGGCTCCGTTGGCAATCAATATCTCAGCCTCGGCGTCTATTTTTACGTGAGTGGGGAACCCGGCTCCACCGGCCCCGATTACTCCCGCATTTTTTACTTTTTCAATCATAAAAATCTCTCCGTCCTCGCAAAGACATTCAACAGGGTAACCTGTGTTATGTATCTTATCAGAAGTTAAATAATATCAAAAAATGTAATTAATAGTAGGAGAAATCATCTTCTGCAACCCGGACGGCAGCGTCGCCGGTTCATCCTGAAAAAAAATATTTGACAAACAGGTAAATATAGTGGATATTATAAGCACAGGCAGGGAGGCCTGTAGAGTACTTTATACGGAGATGGCTTTTCCTTTTGGTAGTCATATCCCCGGCTGTCCTTCCTGTCGACGTTAAGTTTTTTTGTTAAAACATGGAGGTATTTTGAATTCTCCAGGAGGGAGATTTTGAGCTAAAATGGGGCATTTTGTTCGAGTCAGAACCAACATGGGGGCTATATTTGCCCAGCGCCAAATTTACCGAACCTCAGCTGACCTGCAGCGAGCCCAGGAACGGCTGGCCAGCGGTTTGCGGATTAACAGGGCCGCTGATGACGCTGCCGGTCTGGCTATCTCCGAGCGGATGCACATGGCCGAGCGGGGGTTATCCCAGGCTGAAGAAAACGCCCAGGACGGGATATCCGTCCTCCAGACGGCCGAAGGTGGACTGGAGAAGGTTGGTGATCAGCTCCAGCGGATCCGGGAACTGGCTGTTCAGGCCGCCAATGACAGCCTGACGGATTCCGATCGAAAGTTAATTCAGGAAGAAGTTTCTGAACTTGTTGAAGAAGTCGACCGCACCGCTTCAACGGTTCAGTTTAACAATCGCCAGCTGTTAAAAAACAGGTTTGGGACAGTGGATGCCGCCGGGCGGGCCAGCGAGGGCAGAGGTTCACTGGTTTTCCAGGTGGGCTCCAACCGGGGGGAGACAATCCGGATAACGGTTAACGATTTACAGACAACTACCGGGGAAGCGCTGGGGATACGTGCTGAAGACGGCAGTGAGATCGAGGTTACATCCCACGAACTTGCCGAATCGGCAATTGAGATCGCCACAAAAGCTATTGATTCCATATCCTCTAACAGGGCCCGGGTGGGGGCAGTTCAAAACCGGTTGGAAGGAACAGTCCGTTTCCTCCAGATTCAGCAGGAGAACGTCCAGGCATCCCGCAGCCGGATCAGGGATGCCGATATTGCCGAAGAAGCAGTCAAAAGAACCAGGGCCCAGATTTTGTTGCAGGCGGGGACGGCTGTTCTGGCCCAGGCCCAGCAGGCTCCACGGGATTTCATGATGACCCTTGGCCTGGAAGGGTTTTAGGTCACTTTCCTATACAGAAGTTCTCGAAAATTTCGTCCAGCAGATCTTCGGTGGTAATTGTTCCCGTTATTTTTCCAACTTCGTCGGCCGCGTGACGCAGATCTTCAGCCAGTAATACTTCGTCCTTATTTTTCTTTATACCTTCCAGAGTTTTTTTAATAAATTCAAGAGAATTTTTCAGAGCCTGCAGATGACGTTGATTTGTCACCAGGGGGTTTTCAAACCGGGTTTTACCGCCCGTGATTTGTTTAACCAGGGTTTCTTTCAGTTCTTTTATTCCGCTTCCGGTTCGAGCGCTGATCTGGTGTTTAATTTCAATGCCCAGTGAACGTTTGATATTATCGGTGCTCACCCGGGTTGGAAGGTCGGATTTGTTAAGAACCGGTATATACTGTGAATTTTTAACCATATTAACCACCCGGCTGTCTTCGGCAGTCAGGGGAGCAGAACCGTCAAAAACAATAATTACCAGGTCGGCTTTTTTAATTGCCTGCTGGGTTCGTTCAATTCCCAGGCTTTCGATTTCTTCTTCCGTTTCGGTTAATCCAGCCGTATCGTGAAGCTGAAAAGGGATCCCCCGGAGATTTATTTGATCTTTCAGGATATCCCGTGTTGTTCCCGGCCGGGCGGTTACAATTGAGCGGTCGGTTTGAACAAGACGGTTGAAAAGACTGGATTTACCGGCGTTTGGTTTCCCGACGATAGGAGTATGGACTCCCCGGGAAATCAATGTCCCCTGCCGGCCTTCTTCAATCAGTTTTTCAATATCATTGACAGTTCCGGTCAATTTATTTTCCAGTTGTTCATAGGGGACGGGATCCACAGTATCCTGGTCACTGAAATCCAGGCTGGCCTCCAGTCTTGAGCAGCAGAAGATCAGGGTTTCCCGGAGTTTATTTACAGTTTCAGAAAGTTCACCTTCAAGCTGTCGGGCGGCTGATTTTAATGCCGCTTCCGAGCGGGCGGAGATAAGTTCCCCCACCGCCCCGGCCTGGGCCAGATCCAGGCGGTTATTTTCGAAAGCCCGGCGGGTAAATTCCCCCGGCTCGGCCAGTCGAATTTCCGTCTCTTCGAGGAGGGATTCAAGCAGAGTATCAAGGAGGAGCGGAGAGCCGTGGCAGTTGAGTTCGACGATATCTTCGCCGGTGTAAGAATGGGGTTCGGGGAAATAGAGGAGCAGCCCTCTGTCCAGCGGTTTTTCTTCCCCCGGCCTGAAAAAGGAGCAGAGGTGGGCTTTACGGGGGGATATATCCTCAATATTTTTATCTACAATTTTGTTGGCTATTTTTAAGGCCCCGGGTCCGCTGAGTCGTATAATTCCTATCCCCCCGCTTCCCGGGGGGGTGGAGATAGCGGCAATAGTTTCGGGGTTGGTTGCAGACATTTTAGCTTTTTCCCCGGGGAAGAATAACCACCCTGCGGTTTTCGCCTTCCCCTATACTCTGGCTTTTCACACCTTCGATTTCATCAACTATGCTGTGGACGAGTTGGCGTTCATTTTTTATCATCGGTCCCAGTTCGATTTCCCGGTCGCCTTCAAGAGCCTGGCCGGCAATTAATTTTACCTGCTGGCTAAGTTCTCTTTTCCGCTGTTTACGATACCCCCCCACATCCACGATAACTTCCATGTTTTCTGCTCCAAACTGGTGCAGATGCTCTTTAACAAGCGATTGGAGAGCGTTCAAAGTGCCTCCTTCGGGGCCGACTACTTCCTGAAATTGTTCGGAGGTGTTGATATTTATTCTATAATGATGTTCGTCAATATTGATATCCAGGGAATATTCCTGGAGACCGAGGATATCCAGCATATCGTTTAGCAAATCCCGGACTATTTCTTCAAGATTAACGCCTTGAGTGGTCATTTTGACCCGGGCGTTGTTCGCACTTTCTCCAAAGAGACCGGGTTGTTCCTCCTCAAGAATTTCGATATCCACCTGGTCGCGTTCTTTACCCAGCCGGCTGAGGCCGTCCTTGATAGCTTTTTCCACTGTTTCGGCTTCTGAAATAATCAACTGTCGCGGCATTGTTATCCCCTCACGAAAAGAAAATCATAGGAATTTTTACTCGCTGCTGCGGTAGATCAGCCAGTACTGGGCGAGAGTTGCAGCCGAGTTGGTCATCCAGTAAAGCACAAGTCCAACAGGGAAGGTCATGAACATAAACACAAAAACGACCGGCATAACATAAGCCATTGTTTTTTGCTGGCCCATCGCCCCTCCGCTTGCCCCGGCACTCATCGTGTAGTATTGCTGTGCGAACATGATAATCCCCATCAGAACGGGAAGGATGTAATATGGATCATGGGAGGAGAGGTCTGTGATCCAGAAAATAAAAGGAGCTCCCCGGAGGTTTACGTTATATTGAAGCATCCGGTACAGACCAATAAAAATGGGAAGCTGGAGAAGCATCGGCAGACAGCCGCCGACGGGATTGAGTTCGTGTTCCTGGTAAAATTTCATCATTTCTTTATTTAATTTTTCCTTATCATCCTCATATTTTTCCTGTATTTTTTTAATTTTCGGTTGTAGTTCTTTCATTTTTTGCATGCTTGTAAGCCCTTTTTTGGTCAGGGGGTAAAGAATAATTTTGATTATTATGCTGAGAATGATGATTGCAAAGCCGTAATTTGGAATAGCGGCGTAGATAGAATTCAGTCCCCACTGCAGGGGGCGGACAAGGATGGTGAACCAGCCGTAGTTTAAAGTTTTTTCCATCCCCGGGTAAAATTCATAAAGTGTGTCATAATTTTTAGGCCCGAGGAAGAGTTCATAATTATATTCATCTTTTTCCTGCGGGTGAAGATCGATGCTGGAATAGGCCGACCAGGTGGTGAATTCGTCGGAGTTCTCCCGGTCGTCCAGGTAGATCATATCGAAAGGTTGTTCGGCAACAACACCGGCAATAAAATAACGGTTGGAAACAGCACTCCATTCGACCGGCCCGGGACTGAACTGGCCTTCGGTTTCTTCATCGTTTCCGCCTAAAAAGCCGAAAATCCCTCCACCACCGCCCGGGGAGAAATATTCCATTGTCCCTTTGGTTCCATAGTAAACGTAAGTCCTGTCAAAACGGCTTTCATTTTCTCTTTCAATTCCAAAACCCGGTCCCCATTTAAGAGCACCGCCGCCGCGGCCCCGGGGCCCGACAGGGAAACGAATATCGTTGAGCCGGACCGGATCATCGCTTTCGTTGTGAAGATTTAAAGAAAATTTAATCCGGTAATTTTCCCCGGGAAGTAAGCTGTAGGTTTTCTGGATGGTTACCTGGTTTTCAGTCTGTGTCTCAAATTTAAACGTATAATCGTCGGGGGTGGAAACCTGTTTAAAATCCAGGTTTCCCACCTGGAGCCGGGGGAATGAGTTTTCAAATCCTAACCCCTGTTTCTGTTCGCCCGCCAGTTCGTACAGGCTGGTCTCGTCCTCAAGCAGGGTAAAATCTTTCAGTTTGATGGAGGCCAGCCGGCCGCCGGTTGCCGAAAAATATCCTTTCAGTTTTTCGGTTTCAAAAGAAATAGTGTCTCCGGTTTCAACCAGAGTTGCTTCGTAATCCTCGGCTTCTTCAACTACAACCTCTTCCTCCTCCGGGGCAGGCTCCGGGGGCGTTTCAATTACTTCCTGTTCTAATTCTTCTTCCCGGGGAGCTTCCACCACTTCTTCGGTTTCCGGTGGGGGAGTCTGCAGGTAAGAAAATACTAAAACAACCACCATTGAGAGTGCAAGAGCAAGCAACATTCTTTTTTCCAATGTTTGAAACCTCGCCTGAATACGGGATTAATAAACGATATAAAGGCGGAGAGGGGGGGATTTGAACCCCCGGTGCCCGTGAGGGCACTCTCGATTTCGAGTCGAGTGCATTCAGCCAGGCTCTGCCACCTCTCCGCTATTTGCGAAACAGTTATTATAACCTAAAAGTGACCGGTTATAAATCAGTTTCAGGTCACCTGGTGTGAGTCTTCCTCCTTTACGGGGTCCCAGCCACCTTTGCTGAGTGGATTACAGCGAAGAATTCGCCAGAATGCCATCAGGCCCCCTTTCAAAAGACCGTGGGTGTGAAGGGCACTGCGGGTATATTCGGAGCAGGTCGGTCGATACCGGCAGTGTGGCCCCAGCAGCGGGGAAATAAACTTCTGGTAAAATTTAATCAGCAGGTTGATTAGTTTTTGCAAACAGTCCCGCCTCCGTGAGCAGGTTATTAATTTCCGCCTCAAAATCCTGTCTTTTAAAATCCGGTTTGGCTTTCCGGGTGGCAATAAAAATCAGTTTATAACCCCTGGAAATTCCATCCATCCTCAGCCGGAAACTTTCTTTCATCAGCCGTTTTATCCGGTTACGATAAACCGCCCGCGGGGCGGTTTTTGTGGAAACAATGAAAGCGGCCCGGGTGGCTGAATTGTTATCCTCGGTTTCACTGCAGATCAGGTGACAGTAATTCCCCCGGTAAAAATGACCGTTTTGAAGAAGATTATTAATTTCTTTGCTGCTGGTTAATCTC
>CAZKRS010000097.1:0-6170 GCA_964555265.1 uncultured bacterium
AGCCCCATTATTTCCCCCCGTTCAGAAACAGCATCCACGGACAACTCGGAGGGCAGCGAGTCCTCATCAACCACGAGGGAATGATACCTGGTTGCCTCAAAAGAAACCGGCAGGTCCCGGTAAAGTGGTGTGTCGGCATGATAGATAGTTGAAATTTTACCGTGTAATAGCCGGTCAGCGGCAACGATTTTACCACCGAACGCCGCGGCCAGACATTGCAGGCCCAGGCATACCCCCAGCACCGGAATCTCCTCGCCTATTTCCCGGAGGAGAGGGACGGAAATACCGGCGTCTTCGGGCCGACCGGGACCGGGACTGATCACCACGGCCCGGGGGTCAAACTCCCGGATTTGTTTTAATGACCATTCATCGTTGCGAATCACCCGGGGAGTTTGATCCACCTCGCCTATATACTGAACAAGGTTATAAGTGAAACTGTCGTAGTTATCAATTACAATAATTTTCATGAACTTTTAACCTCTTATTTCAAATAAACTCAACCCCGGGCAGGGTCTGAACGGTTTTAAGAAGAGCCCTTGCCTTTTCACGGGTTTCTTCGTATTCCCGTGCCGGCCGGGAATCGGCCACTATCCCCGCCCCGGCCTGGACCTGGAGAGTGGAGCCCTGTTTAATGATTGTTCTAATAATTATACAGCTGTTTAAATCGCCGTTAAAGCTAAAAAATCCAATCGCACCGGAATAAGGACCCCGGCGGTCGGGTTCACATTCATGAATAATCTGCATCGCCCGGACCTTGGGAGCGCCGCTGACCGTGCCGGCGGGGAAAGCAGCTTTAAACAGATCCACAGCGTCACAATCTTCCCGGAGTATACCCTCCACATCGGAAACCATGTGCATCACATGGGAATATTTTTCTATCTGAGCCTGTTCGGTAACCCGGACGGACCCCGGCCGGCAGACACGGCCAAGATCGTTGCGGCCCAGGTCAACAAGCATGGTATGCTCGGCCTGTTCTTTATCATCGGACAGCAAATCCTCGGCCAACCGTTGATCTTCGCGAGGTGTTTTTCCCCGGCGCCGTGTTCCCGCAATTGGCCGGGTATGCACTTCATTACCGGTTTTTTGAACCAGCATTTCCGGCGAAGCGCCGATAAGCTGAAAATCTTCAAAATCACAGTAAAACATATAGGGAGAGGGGTTGAGCCCCCGCAGGTGGCGGTAAAGATTAAAAGGATGATTATTATCCTCCAGCTCGAACCGCTGGGAAATAACAACCTGGAAAGTCTCGCCGGCCCGGATAGTTTCTTTTACCCTTTTTACGGCCGACTTAAACTCCGGTTCTGTAAAATTAGATTTAACATCTTCGCCGGAAGATGACTCCGCCGGCCTGCAGACGGGCAGATCCGGGCGATCGGAAATAGTATTTTTTAGTTCCCGGAGTTTATTTTTTATATTCTCATACTGTTTGGCGGGGGCCCCTTCTCCCCGGCGCAGATGGCCCACCAGATAAACATTTCGTTCCACGTGATCAAAAACAACGGTAGTATCGACCAGCATAAGGTAACACTCAGGGTAATCAAGTCCTGGTGAAGGTGGATGAACGGGGACGGTCGGTTCGATAAAATTTATTGTTTCATAACCAATATAACCGACCAGTCCACCGGTATAACCGGGGAGCTGCTCGACGGGGGCAACGTCCCATCCGTTTATAATCTCCCGGAGAGCAGCAAAAGGATCATTTTTTTCACTGCAGTCAAAATCCTCTATACCATTAAGCCGGCCGTCCTCAAGAAAAATCTCGGCTGCCGGCTCAACCCCGAGAAAAGAATAACGGGAAATCTGGTCCCCTTTTTCAACACTTTCCAGCAGGAACCCCCGGGTGCGGGCCCCCCGGCTTAGAGCCAGGTAAGCAGAAACGGGAGTGATGGTATCGGCGGTATATTTTTTAAAGACGGGAACGATTTTATGTTCTTCAAGCCGTTTTTCAGCCGTTTTTAAATCAGGAAACATCTAAATTCAGCCCCGGCGGGAAAAAAGAATAGAAGCAAGATCCGCCAGAGCAATATCCTGCTGGCGGCAGAGAACGAGCAGATGGTAGAGAAAATCACTTATTTCCCCGCTGAGTTCATCTTTTTCATGATTTTTAGCGGCCAGAATGACCTCGATTATTTCCTCGCCCATTTTTTCAAGGACCAGATCCTCGCCGGACTTACCGGCCGAACCGGCCAGCAGATCGGTCGTGTAGGAGTCTTTCGGGCGGTCACGATCACGCTGCCGGATAACCTCCTCAAGATGGCCGAGAATCGCTCCGATAGATTTCGTAAAAAGAGGATTAGTTTCTTCCCATTCATCTTTATCGGATGAATACTGGCGATAAAAACAGTTCCGGCGACCGGTATGACAGGCTTCGCCGGTCTGTTCAACAATTACCAGGACGGCGTCCATATCACAATCGGTGCGCAGGGAACGAACTTTCTGCAGATGGCCGCTGGTCTCCCCTTTTTTCCAGAGTTTTTGGCGGGAACGGCTGTAATAATGGACATAGCCGGTCTTCGCGGTTTTTTTAAGAGCTTCTTCATTCATGTAAGCCAGCATTCTTATTTCGCCGGTAGAATAATCCTGGGCAATTGCGGGAATTAAACCCCGGCTGTCAAACTCCAGCTCATCCACAAGCTGCATAGTCAAGTCAGCTCCTTCTTCTGTTCATCCGGCCAGTCGGGCCGGACGGGGATATCATGTTGGCGACAGTATTGTCTCACTTCGGGCACCGGATATTCATCGTAATGAAAAATCGAAGCAGCAAGCCCGGCGGAAGCTTCTGTTTTTTTAAACAGTTCAACAAAATGTTCCGGTTTCCCGGCGCCTCCGCTGGCGATCACGGGAATATCAACGGCAGCCGAAATCTTCTCAAGCAGGGGAATATCAAAACCATTTTTAGTCCCATCGCAATCCATGCTGGTCAATAAAATCTCCCCGCCACCTCTATTTTCAACTTCCTTCGCCCAGTCAAGAACCGTCTTATCGACTGCTTTCCGGCCGCCGTGAGTATAAACCCGCCAGTTCTCATCATCAATTTTTTTACCATCTATGGCGACAACAACACACTGGGAACCAAACCTGTCGGCGCTGCGGTTAATCAAATCGGGGTCCTCGACAGCTGCGGTATTAATAGAAATCTTGTCGGCGCCGGCGGCCAGAATTTGCCGCATATCCTCGGCGCTCCTGATTCCTCCGCCAACGGTAAAGGGCATGAAGACCTCTTCGGCAACAGCCCGGACCGTTTCAACCATAATATCACGTGAATCCGAGGAAGCGGTAATATCGAGAAAAACAAGTTCATCAGCCTCATCACGGTCATATTTTTTTGCTATCTCCACCGGATCACCGGCGTCCCGCAAATTCTTAAAATTGACACCTTTAACCACCCGACCGTCATCAACATCCAGGCAGGGAATTATTCGTTTTCTCAACATCGTAACCACCTCATAATAAAATTCTCACCTTGAAGTAAACCCCTTTAAGTAAAATATTATACACCCACCTATTCAATCATTAACCGCATCCAAAGCCTGTTCAAGGGTAAAGTTATGTTCATAAAGTGCTTTCCCAACAACAGTTCCTATAAGCCGGGGGTTATCGATTTTATTTAAATCGGTCAAATGTTCCAGCTGTCCGATTCCGCCCGAAGCAATTACTTCAAGGGAGGTATTCTCCAGGATCTTTTTTAACCCGGAAATATCCGGGCCCTGTTCGGTTCCGTCCCGACCGACGTCGGTATATACAATTTTTTCAACCCCAAGTTCCTGCAACTTCTCCAGCCAGGTATCTCGATCGAGCAGCGAAGCCTTCTGCCAGCCCCGGATCATCACTTCGCCGGCTTCACAATCAACACCGGCGATAATTTTTTCGGGTCCAAACTGTTCAACCAGTTCCCCTAGCCAGCGAGGATTTTTTACGCCGGCTGTTCCGATGATCACGCCGGCTGCACCGGCGGTCAGCAGGGTATTAACAGCTCTTTCCGAACGCAGCCCGCCACCCACCTGGCAGGGTATTTCAACTTTCCGCAGTATTTTTCTGATAATTGCTTTGTTGGCGGATTCCTCCTCAAAAGCGCCGTCCAGGTCGACAAGATGCAGGCGGGAAGCGCCCTGGCTTTGCCAGTAAAGAGCCATGCTCACCGGATCATCACTATAACGGGTTTCCCGGTCTTTTTTTCCCTGGTAAAGCCGGACACAGTTACCAGCCCTCAAATCGATGGCAGGTATTAGCTCCATAATCAGTTTCTCTCCCTGTTAATAGATTTGCAATAATTCTTCAGCAGACTCAAGCCGGCGTACTGGCTTTTTTCGGGATGAAATTGAACCCCGAAGCAATCACCCGCCCGGGCGGCTACACAAAATTCGCCGCCATAATCAGCGGTGCCGGCAATTATGGTTTTATTTTCCGGAACCGGAAAATAAGAATGCACAAAATAATAGCACGGATTTTCCAGCGGAGGTTTTAATCCCTCTGCTCTTGGATTCCAGCGGACATCATTCCAACCCATGTGGGGCACTACCCGTACTTTTTGAAAAGCAATAACTTCCCCCCGGAAAAAACCAAATCCGCTTCTTGTGCCCTCCTGGCTGCCTTCAAAAAGCAACTGCAGGCCCAGGCAGATCCCCAGGTAGGGTTTCCGAGCATGCAGGTGGCTGCCAACCGGCTGCCAGAGATTCCGGGTCTTAAGATTCCGGACCGCCTGATCAAAAGCTCCCACTCCGGGGACAACCAGGAGCTCCGAATTAGAAATTCGCCGGGGATCATCGCTTACAGCAGCAGTGCAGCCCACCCGGTGAAGTGCTTTCTGGACACTGCGCAGGTTTCCCATTCCATAGTCGACAACGGTAATCATTCAGTAAGCGTTCCCTTGGTTGAAGGAACATTTTCCCCGACCACCCGGGTAGCTTCTTTAAGCACCCGGGCCAGGGCTTTAAAAGAGGCCTCGGCAAGATGGTGACGGTTGCCCCGCTTAAGCTGATCCATGTGCAGGGTAATACCTGCCCGGTCGGTCAACCCCCGGAAAAATTCCGGAAGAACTTCAAGCGGAAATCCCTCAACATCTCCGTCAACCTCAAGGTTGCAATCGAGAAAAGAGCGCCCGCTGATATCCACGGCCGCCCGAACGAGAGTTTCATCAAACGGGAGACAGATACTTGAATAACGCTGTATCCCCCGTCTATCCGCCAGCGCCCGGTCCAGTGTTTTCCCCAGGGTCAGACCGGTATCTTCAATCAGATGATGGGTATCAATTTCCGTATCACCGCTCCCCTCCACCCGGAGCGCAAACCCTGAATGTCTGCCCAGTTGTTCAAGCATGTGATCAAAAAATGGGACGGTGGTAGAAATATAGGGGTCGTTGTAGCTGTCAAGACTGAGTTCGACTTCAATTTCGGTTTCAGAAGTTTTGCGTTGTTCAACGGCCGTACGATTCATAATAATCACCAGATTTAAAATTTAATTTATCCCCAGTTTTGTGAGAACCATTAAAAAATAATATACGAATTATTGTATTGTTTCCAGACAATTCATCAAGTGGTTGTTTTCCCGGGCGGTTCCGGTGGTAACCCTAAGACAGCCTGTAAGTGGGGGTTTTGAAAATTTCCTGATTCTAATTCCTTCCCCAAGCAGTTTATCATAAATTCTCTGCGGTTCGGAAGGATTAAAAAGAATGAAGTTGGCGGTTGTAGGATAAGGGTTAAATCCTTCCTCCTTAAGAAAATCAAAAAGACGCCGGGTTTCCTGTTTAATTTTTTCAATCCGGGTAAGGATTTGTTCCCTGTTTTTCAGTGTTTCCTCGGCGGTTACCTGGGAGAGACGGTTCAGGTTATAGGGAAGTTTAACCGGCTGAATACCCTCAATAAGTGCGGGAGGAGCAATTAAAATCCCGGTACGTATACCAGCCAGTCCGAACCCTTTACTAAGCGTTCTCAAAACAACCAGCGGAGCGTTTTTATTCACCTCCTGGATAAAAGTTTTACCGGAGAATTCAAAGTAAGCTTCATCCAGGACAACCAGACCGTCTGTTTTCCGGCGTAATTCTCGGATTTTGTCCCGGGAAAAACAGTTGCCGGTCGGGTTGTTGGGATAACCGAGAAAAATAAGACTTGCATTTTCAGCGGCATCAATCAGCCGGTCGGTGATTTCCCAGTTTTCGTCCAGGGGGGCGGTAA
>CAZKRS010000098.1:0-4529 GCA_964555265.1 uncultured bacterium
TAACTGCTGAAATTCTTGAAGAGGAAAATATTACTTTTTCAAAACAGGAAGTGGAAGAAGCCCGCCGCCAGCACCGGCAAAAGAGCAGGGTTCAGGCCGGGGAGGGGGGACTTGAATTTGATGATTTTAATAAACTGCCCGAAACTGAATTCGTCGGTTATGAACGCCTGGAAGCGGAAACGAAAATTATCTCAATAATAAAGGATGACCGCCAGGTGGATGAGCTCCCCCCCGGTGAAGAAGGAATTATTATCCTCGAGCGAACGCCTTTTTATGCTGAACAGGGGGGGCAGGTGGGAGACACGGGAAAAATAGATGGATTTGAAGTTGAGGATACCACCCTGGAGTCGGAAGTTTATCTGCACCATGGCCGGGCGGTTGAACCAATAACTGCCGGCCGGCAGGTTGAAGGCCGGGTTGATAGATTCCGAAGGTTTTCCATCCGCCGCCATCATACTGCCACCCATCTTTTGCAGGCGGCTCTTCGCCGTGAACTGGGGGAGGCGGTGATGCAGAGCGGAAGTTTTGTCGGCCCCGATTATTTGCGGTTTGATTTTACCCATGATCGCCAGGTGCCGGCGGATATTCTTGATAAGGTGGAGAAGCAGGTAAATAGATGGATATACAGTGAATTGACCGTTAAATCGAGACGAATGAGTCGGAAAGAAGCTGAAGAAGAAGGAGCCCTGGCATTTTTTGGTGAACATTATGGTGATGAAGTCCGGGTTATCAGTATAGTGGATGAAGCGGCGGGAACAACGATCAGCAAAGAATTTTGCGGTGGAACTCACCTGGAAAACACGGGGAAAATAGGTCCTTTTACAATTACCGACGAGACTTCGGTGGCTGCCGGTATCCGGCGGATTGAGGCCCGGGCGGGCTGGCCGGCCTACCAACATTTTCAGGAACACAGCAAGTTACTTGAAGAAACAAAACAGGCCCTCCAGGTGCAGAGGTTTGAGGAAATTTTATCCCGGGTAGAGGAAAGAGAACAGAAAATAGAGGATCTTGAGAATGAACTTGAAAAATTTCAGCAGCAGGCCAGCAAAAAGAAAGCGGACCAGCTTGCCGGCGCCGCTGAAGAGGTTGGCGAAGTTAAGCTGGT
This sequence comes from uncultured bacterium, assembly GCA_964555265.1. Classification (GTDB taxonomy): domain Bacteria; phylum T1Sed10-126; class T1Sed10-126; order T1Sed10-126; family T1Sed10-126; genus CAZKRS01. The sequence goes on from CAZKRS010000098.1 coordinate 1,106, forward strand.
CAGCGAGCAGTTTGAAGAAAGTGACAATGAATTCCTCAAACAGATGGTTGATGAACTCCGGGGGAAGATGGATAATACGCTTGTTCTGCTGACAAATAAAAAAGACAGTTCCGTAAATTTATTTTTAGGCGTAACATCCGATTTGACGGATAAATATGATGCCGGCAAAATAGTGGAGGATTTAGGACGTTTGGTGGGCGGAGGAGGCGGCGGCCGGCCCGGGTTTGCCCAGGCCGGCGGTTCGCACCCTCCAGGGCTGGCCGAAGTTGAGAATAAAATTATTGAGATAATACGGGAAGATAATGGCTCGCCACCTGGGGATTGACCCGGGACTTCGCCGGGTGGGGCTGGCGGTTTCCGATTATACGGAAACCATTGCTTCTCCTTTGCGGGTGATTGACCGCCATAAGGCGAATTTACAGGAAGAGCTGGAGAAGGAAATAAAAAGAAACGACATAGAAAAACTGGTTATCGGCTATCCGGAACCGTTAAAAGTAAAGCAGAACGAACGGACCCGGCAGGTAGATCAGTTTGTAAAAAAAATTATTGAACCTCTAAATGTTCCGTATATAATTTTTTCAGAACGTTATTCCACCCGGGAAGCAGCCCGGTTGCAAAAATTGCGAAACAACCGGGATAAAACCATTGATGACGAGGCAGCGGCGGTAATTTTACAAAATTATTTAGAAAGTGTGAAAAAAGATAATGAAAACTGATAAATACAATTTGTGGATCATTTCTGGAGTAATGGGGCTGCTCATACTGGTTTTGCTTGGAAGTTATTTTTTTAGCCGCTGGATCCACCAGCCGCTTCCCCTGGGCGAGGAAACAAGGGTTAGAATTCGTCCGGGAATGTCCGGAAGAGCAATCGGGAGACTTCTGAAGGAAGAGGGAGTAATTGATTCGGTCGAAGCTTTTCGCTGGGCTATCTGGCTTCATGGGGTGGAGCGGGATCTTCGCCTGGGAACTGTAATTCTCTCCCCGCCACTTACCCGGTATCAACTTGTGGAGAAGTTGCGCCAGAAAAATCCGGAGCTGGTGCAAGTTAGAATTAACGAAGGCAGTCCATCATGGCGTATATTTGAAGGTCTGGCGGCAAAACTTGATCTTGAAAAAACTGAATTTGAAAATATTAATACTGACCCGGATTTTTTGTCGAGCCGTGGTATAAGCGGAGAGACTGCGGAGGGTTATTTATTTCCGGAGACTTATTATGTTTCGCTTGATGCAACGGCCCGGGAAATTTTATCTCAGTTTGTAGATAAGTTTAAATCGGTCAGCCTGCAGTTAAATTTAGAAGAGCAGGCGAATGAACGGGGATATGAACTTCATGAGATGGTAACGCTGGCTTCAATTATCGAACGGGAAGCCCGGGTTGAACATGAATATGAGCTGATCAGCGCAGTTTATCACAATCGACTTGAACGGGGGATGAAGCTCCAGGCGGATCCCACGGTGCTTTATGCGCTGGGAAATTTTGATGCTCCTATTTTCCGCTCCGACCTTAACAGGGACTCGGCCTACAATACATATCAAAGAAGAGGACTGCCTCCGGGGCCCATCTGTAGCCCGGGGATGACCAGTCTGAAGGCGGCGGTGAATCCTGCCGATACGGACCATCTTTATTTTGTTTCGCGCGGCGACGGCACGCATGTCTTCAGCCGGACATACCGCGACCACCAGCAGGCGGTTAATAAATATCAGAGGTAGGGTTAATTTTTTTCGATAAGATTTTTGGCTTTTTCATCAGCCCGCCGGAGCCGGTAAACGAGTATTTTGCTGAGAGCCCGGTAAATACTGCAGGCCAGCCGGGGATGATTGTCCAACATGTGATTAAAATTTTCCCGGGATATTTTGAATACGTTTACATGGGTATTGGCTACAGCTGCCGCGTAAGTTTTGCCTTCACTTAAAAAAGACATTTCGCCGAAAACGTTTCCCTCTTTAAGAGTAATCAGAGGAATATATTCCCGCCCCTCCATATCGCTTATTTTAGAAATTTCTACACTTCCCGCCTGGATAATATACAGCGCGTTACCCTGTTCATTCTCATAAAATATAGTTTCTCCGGGGACATATTCGGATTGCTCGGTATAATTGCTGAGCTGGGTTACTTCTTCGTCGGATAGATCGTCCAGCAATTCATCAAAAGAAGGTATTTCTTCCTGACTGTAAATTTGTGAATCATCCATTATTTTCACCACGCTACAAATTATGGTAATAATCAGTGGCTTCTCTTAAAGTATAGCGTACAGTTGTAGTATAACGGAAGCATTGATTTTTAGAAATAGTTTGGCGAGGAGCTGTGCACCATCATTTTACCATGGAAATGTTGACAATTATTGATTAAAAACTATCCTTAACAGGCTTCATAGTATTATTTTTAAAAATTTGGAATAAATTTCCAGTCTTGAGGATTTATATTAATCATACGGTATTTATTGCAAAGAAAGTAGCAATTTTACTGCGGTTATTACTTACCGGTTAATTGCTTATTATTTACAGGATGAATTTTAAGTTTGACCGGTGGCGGGAAATCTGTGGGGAGTTAAAATTAAAGATAAAAAAATAGAGGTGTGTGAAATGGAAACGGAGAAGAAGAAAATCGAAGTTGAATCCGGCAGCGAAAAAGAGGAGCAAAGCGAGGCGGAATCAGAACAGGAGCAAAGCAAAGAAAAACCGGATGAAAACCAGCCGGAAACTGAAGAAAATGAGGAGCCCGAACAAGAAATTATGGAAATTGAAAGGAACAAATTGGAGGAATTAAGGGAAGAAAGGGATGAACTGGAGGAAAAATATCTACGCCGGACGGCCGACCTTAAGAACCTGCGCGATCGAACCAACCAGGAAAAACGGGAGCTCATGAAGTATGCCAACGACAGCCTGCTTTCCGATTTGCTGGAGGTTATTGATAATTTTGACCGGGCTTTAGAACAGATGGAATTTGAAAACGAAGACGTGGCCGAAGGAGTAAAGATGATCAAGAGCCAGCTGGATGATTTGCTTGATAAATATGATGTTGAACCCATCAACGCAGAAGGAGAACCGTTTGATCCCCACAAACACGAGGGGATGATGCGGGAAGAGATAGAAGACCTGGAAGAAAAAGAAGTTCTGGAGGTCTTTAAAAAAGGTTTTAAACTGCATGACCGGGTTCTGCGCCCGGCGGCAGTAAAAGTTGGGGTTCCGGTTTCGGCCGCTGATGATTTGCAGGAACCCGAAGATACTGAATAATAACTTTGAGTCAAATTTGAACTGTAGAAATTTAGTTTTTACTGGAGGTGCAGTATGATGGTAGAAAAAGGAACTCGTGATGATTCGGAAAAACAGGTTGAAGGTCCGATAGTTGGTATTGACCTGGGAACTACAAATAGCGTGGTAGCTGTTTACGAGGGTGGAGAAGCAAAGGTAATTCAAAACGCCG
>CAZKRS010000098.1:4539-6132 GCA_964555265.1 uncultured bacterium
AGGACGACCCCTTCTACAGTTGCTTTTAACGACGACGGTGAAAAACTGGTTGGTGCCCCGGCAAAACGCCAGGCGGTAACTAACAGCGAGAACACGGTTAGTTCGATTAAGCGTCACATGGGGGAAGATTATAAAGTAAAATTGCAGGGCGATGATTATACGCCCGAGCAGATCAGCGCTTTTATTCTCCAGAAGCTCAAACAGGACGCCGAGGATTACCTTGGCCAGGAAGTGAAACGGGCGGTGATTACTGTACCGGCTTATTTCAACGACAGCCAGCGGCAGGCAACCAAAAATGCCGGAAAAATTGCCGGTCTGCATGTGGAGCGGATTATCAATGAGCCCACGGCTGCCGCCCTGGCCTACGGAATGGACGAAAAAAGCGATCAGAACGTCGCCGTCTACGATCTTGGTGGTGGAACTTTTGATATTTCCATTCTTGATATCGGGGATGGTGTGATTGAAGTTCAATCCACCCACGGAGATACCCAGCTTGGTGGCGATGATTTTGACCAGGAAATTATTGACTGGATGGCTGAGGAGTTCAAAGGTAAACATGGAATTGATCTCCGTGATGACCCGATGGCTCTGCAACGTTTGAAAGAAGCGGCCGAGGAGGCCAAGGTGGAGCTTTCGTCCACCAAGCAGACAAAAATTAACCTGCCGTTTGTAACGGCTGACGATTCCGGGCCCAAGCACCTGGACCTGGAGCTTACCCGGGCCAAATTTGAAGGGATGATTGAAGATTACATCGAGAAGACAATTAATATCTGCCGGGATGTTGTTTCTGAAGCTGATCTTTCGGTGGACGATATCCACGAAACCATCCTGGTCGGTGGTTCGACTCGGATACCCGCCGTGGCTGATGCAGTAAGTGAATTCTTCGGTCGGGATGCGAGCAAGGGGGTTAATCCCGACGAAGTTGTCTCTGTTGGAGCTGCAATTCAGGCCGGTGTTCTTGGCGGAGATGTGGACGATATTCTCCTGCTGGACGTCACGCCACTTTCGCTTGGTGTTGAAACCCAGGGTGGTGTATTCACAAAATTGATTGAGAAAAACACCACTATCCCGACCAAGAAGTCTGAAATCTTTACTACGGCCGAGGATAATCAGTCACAGGTGGAAATTCACGTTCTGCAGGGTGAGCGGGATGTTGCCGCTCATAACAAGTCCCTGGGCCGGTTCCATTTGACCGGTATACCGCCGGCGCCCCGGGGAACTCCGCAGATTGAAGTTACGTTTGATATTGACTCTAACGGTATTCTTAACGTCTCCGCCGAGGATAAAGGGACCGGTGAGAAACAGGAGATTGAAATTACCGGTTCAACCAACCTCTCCGAAGATGAAGTTGAGCGGATGAAAGAAGACGCGGAGAAACATGCCGAGGAGGACAAAAAGCTCAAAGAACTGGTTGAAGCCAAGAACCAGGCCGACCAGCTTATCCGCCAGATTGATGATCTGATGGAAGAACATTCCGATAAAGTAAGCGAAGAAGAAAAAGAGGAGATTGAGTCCGCCCGTGAGACCCTCGCGGAAGTCATGGAGGAAGCTGATGAGGCGGATGAGATCCGGGAAGCAATGGAAGAGCTAACC
>CAZKRS010000099.1:0-6062 GCA_964555265.1 uncultured bacterium
GGTGGCTCAAAAAAACAATCCCGATTATTTGCTTCTTGAAGCGGGGATGGGAGGACGCTGGGATGCGACGAGTGCTCTGGAAGCGGATGTGACCGTTCTCACCGGCGTTGAGCTGGAACATACCGAGTTGCTGGGCAGCACCCGCCGGCAGATCCTGGAGGAAAAAACTGCCCAGGTGCCGGTTAATAGTGTCCTGTTTGCCCCGGATTTTACCGGTGAATGCGGGAATTATCTCCGCCGGTTAGTAGAAAAACGTAATTTGGAATTTCATCTCCTGGAATCTTTTCAGGACGCCGATCTTTATAACCGGCAGATCGCCCGCCGGGTTACCGGGTTTTTGGAACCCTCCCGGGGAGAAGAAATCAAAAATTATGACGGAGATATTTCCCCGCCCCCCGGCCGGCGGGAAATAGTAAAAATCGAGGATAGAAAATTTTTGCTTGATGTTGCTCATACTCCGGCCGCGGTTCAGCAGCTTGCCCGGAGCTGCCAAAAATTAATGTCCGGTCGCCCCCGGGTGGTTTTGTTTGGCTGCCTGGCAGGAAAAAAATATCAGAAAATGCTTGATTACCTGCTAAAATTATTACCGGAAACAACTTATATTTTTACATCTCCACCATCACCCCGGGTTTTGAATCCGGAAAAATTGATGGAGATTGTTAAAACGGAAACAGACGCCGAAGTTTATCAAGATCTCAAGCAAGCTTACCGGCGGACTATTCAGCTTACTTCTCCCGGGGATTGCCTGGTGGTTGCCGGTTCATTTTCACTTGTGGGGTGGTTCAAACAGCAATGGTTAAAATAAAAGTTGCTTCCCTGGTCTGCTTGCTGCTGTTTTTCGCCGGTCCCGGTCGTTTCCTGGGGGCTGAAACTGTTCAAAAAAATGTGAGTGAACTTATTGGTTCGGCTGAATACCGGCAGGCCTACAACCGGTTGCTGGAAAAACCCGTGGCCGCCGAAAACCTGTTTCTACGGGGCTATCTTCAGTTTAAAACAGAAGATTATGAGGGGGCCGAAGGTTATTTTCGCCGGGTGATTGAAGAATATCCGGATTCGGAGCGCGCGGCTGATGCCCGGTATTTTATCGACCGGCTTAACCTTTACCGCCCGGCTCGTCGTGAGGCTCCTTATATAAGGGTTTTACTTGCGGAGAAAAACAAAATTTCAGGGGTGTTTACCGGCCGGACGTTAATAAAAACGAATGAAGAGCAATTTCATGTTTCCGAAGGGGAGAAATGGGAAGCAATAAGTAGTTCCGCCGGTGTTGAACTTGTAGCGGCCGAACGGGGCTTAGAAGCGGAAAAAATACTTTTCATTCCAGCAGGAGCGGAGCTTAAATATGACGGGGACAGTTACAGGGGGGAATTTAACCTGGTGAGTGAAGGGGGGCGGGTGCTGCTGCTGAATGAATTGCCGCTGGATAAATATCTTTACGGAGTTATTAAAAAAGAAATAGCGCCCGGCTGGCCCCTGGAGCCGGTGAAAGCGCAGGCGGTTGCCGCCCGTTCTTTTGCTTTTTATTATCTGCAGCAGAATGAAGAAGAACCGTATGATCTTGGCGCCACCTGGCTGGCCCAGGTTTACGGGGGAAAAGATGCGGAGACCGAGCAGGTTATTGAAGCAGTTCGAACTACCAGGGGCGAGGTCCTGGTTTACCGGGGACGGGTTGTCCCGGCTTATTTTCATGCCAACTCCGGCGGGTATATCGAGACAGCCGAAGATATATGGCAGGGAACCCGCACTGATTATATAGAACCCGGCCCGGATACCTGGAGTTTGCAGGCCCAGCATTCTTTCTGGCGGAATGATATTCCCCCGGGCGATATTAACGAAGCTCTGGCCGCCGAAGAGCTGCCGGAAATAGAAGATTTTGGTTCTTTAAAAATCAGCCGGCGACTTCCTTCCGGCCGGGCGGTTGAATTCCAATACCGGGACCGGTCCGGAAATTTTTGGACTGTCCGGGCCGATAAGTTCCGACTTGCCATCGGACCGGAAAAATTACGCAGCACCTGGATCGATGAAATTAAGGTTTCTTCCGGTTCGATAAGTTTCTCCGGCCGGGGCTGGGGCCACGGAATTGGTATGTCCCAGTGGGGCGCTTTCCGGATGGGAGAGCGGGGTAAAAATTATCGGGAAATACTTGAGTTTTATTACAGTAATGCCAAACTAATGGGAAATTACGGGTTCGCAGCAACAGAATAAATAAAATCCATACTACCCTGAACAGCAGTTGAGAGGCGAAACTTAATGAGTGATACAAAAACAGCTTTAAACCAGGTTATCGTCCCTGTAGTCGGTCGGCCCAATGTGGGCAAGTCAACCCTGTTTAACCGGCTGATCGGCAAACAACAGGCTATTACCGGGGAGAAACCGGGTGTGACTCGGGACCGGTTGACGGCCACCAAAAACTGGGATGATAAAGAGATAACTTTTGTTGATACCGCCGGGTTCCAGCGGGAACATCCGGCTCCTTCACCGGAATTTATCGTTAGCCAGGTGGAAGCTATGATTGAGGAGGGGGAGTATATATTGTTTGTTGTTGACGGCCGGGAGGGGATTTTACCGCTTGATCGGGAAATAGCGGCTAAGCTTCAACCGGTTGCCGGCCGGGTCCTGGTGGTGGTAAATAAAATTGATCCCGGACTCTCGCTGGAGCAGGCCTGTGCTGATTTTTATGAATTGGGCTTCCCCGACGTTATCCCCGTTTCAGCGCTGCAAAACCGTAATATTGGCGCTCTGAAAGAAAAAATAATTTCCAGCGTTCCGGAGACTGATTATACCGTTTCCGGGGAAGAAGTTAATCTTTCTCTTGTCGGCCGGCCCAATGTCGGTAAATCCACCCTCTTCAACTATATTCTTGGCTACGACCGGGTTATGGTCAGCGAACAGCCCGGGACGACCAGGGATGTTGTGGATATATCTTTCGACGTTGACGACCAGCGGTTCCAGCTTGTTGATACGGTGGGTTTGCGCAGGAAAAGTAAAGTTGAACAGGAAATCGAGCAGGCCGGTGTTATGCGCAGTATCCGATCAATTAATTTTTCCGATATTTCCTGCCTTATGCTGGACTGGAACCAGCGGGTTACAAAACAGGACCAGCGTATTGCCGGATTGATTGCCGACCGTTACCGGGGAGCTCTTATCCTGGTCAATAAAGCCGATGAACCGGATGAGACCGGTGAAAAAAGCTGGCGACATCATATCGCCGAACGGCTTCATTTTTTAAAATATGCTCCGGTTCTGTTTACCAGCGGTCTGACCGGCCGGGGAGTTGCTGATATATTCTCGGCGGCCCGGGTGATCTATGAAGAAATTAATACCCGGTTTACTCCCGAGGAGCTTCATAATTCGTTTCTTGATCTTAAAGGCAGTATTTCCTGGTCCTCAAGCCAGGCCCGCAGCGTGATTCTCCAGGAAATTGAGCAGGTTGACGTAAATCCCCTCACGTTTAAAATTAAAGCCCGTGATCCGCACCTGCTTACTCCGCCGGATCTGCGCCACCTGCGCCAGGTGCTGCGGGAAAAACTTGAAGTTTACCTGTCGCCGGTAAAATTAAAATTCACCGGGGAGAACGATCAACAATGATTCCAGTTGAAGATATTTTAATAGTTTTGACCGGCTACTTGATAGGGGCGATCCCTTTTGGCCTGATCTATAGCCTCTATATTGCCGGGGAGGATGTGCGCACAAAAGGAAGCGGTAATATCGGGGCCACCAATGTCCGGCGGAGTTTTGGCTGGCTGCCGGGACTGACCACTCTTTTTCTGGACATGGCTAAAGGAGCCGGCCCGGTTTACCTGGCTCTTTATTTTCTTGAAACAGGTGAAATTATTGCTGTTTTAACCGGGGCGGCAGCAATCATTGGCCATGTTTATCCCGTTTATTTGAAATTTTCCGGCGGGAAGGGAGTGGCTACTTCCGCCGGGGTGTTTTTGGTTCTGGCGCCACTTCCCCTGCTGGGGGCAGTATTAATTTTTTTGCTTGCGGTTGCAATTTCCCGTTATGTTTCAGTGGGCTCGATTTTGGCGGCAGCGGCATTTCCCCTGGGATGCGCACTTTATTCTGGTCCGTATCAACCGGTCAGTGCCGCCGCCCTGGTCATTGGATTTGTAATTATCTGGCGTCACAGGTCCAATATAAAAAATCTCTACCACGGTAAAGAAGGTAAATTTTATTAAAACAGATAATTAATTTCCGGAGGAGAAACTGTCTATGAAATTTGGAGTGATCGGAGCCGGTAGCTGGGGGACCGCTATCGGCGGTTTGCTGGCCGAAGAACAGGAGGTAAAAATCTGGGATACTCAGCCCGGGGTTCTTCGTCAAATCGAAGCTAAAAGTGAAAATGAACGTTATCTTCCGGGGGTTAGCCTGCCCGGTAACCTGGAGACGGCGTCGGAACTGGAGGGACTGCTTGATTTTTCCGAGTCGCTGGTTATTGCCGTCCCCTCCCACGCCTTCCGCCCGGTGGTGGAAAAATTTGCCGGCGTAGCCACTGAGTTCCGGCAGGTGATCGTATTGACCAAGGGGTTTGACCCTGAAAGTTCTGACCGGCTCAGCGAAGTTTATCGCTCGCTAACCGGAAGCCGGGTAAATTATTATCTTTTGACCGGCCCCTCGCATGCCGGAGAGGTAGCCCGCAAACGCCCCAGCACGGTGGTTATTGGTGGGGCTTCCAGCCACGGCCGCCAGGAACTTCAGGATATTTTCTTCAGATCCTATTTCCGGGTTTATACAAATCCCGACCTGGTGGGCCTGGAGATGGGCGGAGCTTTAAAAAATATAATTGCGATTGCCGCCGGAATTGCCGACGGTCTTGATTTTGGAGTGAACGCCCGGGCTGCTCTGATAACCCGGGGGATGAATGATTTGCGGGAAATAGCGGATTTTGAAGGTGCCAGCCCCCGGACTCTCTACGGACTGTCGGGACTGGGAGATTTGATTGTTACCGCTACCAGCGATCTATCGAGAAATTACCGCTGCGGCCGGCTTATTGCCGGCGGAGCTACTGTTGAGGAAGCTAAAAAAGAGATAGACCAGGTTGTGGAAGGAATAAAAACCACCGCCAGTGCAATGCGCCGGATCCGCCGGGGCGATCTTCGGGCCCCTATCATCCGGATGGTTAACAAAGTCCTGGAAAATGAAATAACTCCCCGCCGGGCGGTTGAAAAACTGATGACCCGCCGGGCCAGGGAGGAGTTTTAATTTGTAATGAGCACAAAACAGGAACTAATCCGGGAATTTGCCGAATGTGGTATAACCTGCAAATTTGCCCGGCAAATTACCGATTCTCTTCTGTCTGAAATCAAAAGCAAACTGAAAAACGGGGAAGAGGTTCACGTTAAAAATTTTGGAAAATTCGAAATAAGAGTCCACTCCGGCCGGGAGATGGTCAATCCTAAAACCGGAGAACGGCACACTGTTGAACCGCGGCTGGTTCCTCATTTTAAACCGGCTAAAAAATTTCGTGAAAAGATCAGTGATCACTTTGATTGATAACCTGGATCTTCCGGAAGATAAGTTATATTTTTCAATAGGCGAGGTGGAAAATTTCCTGGATGTTCCGGCCCATACCCTCCGCTACTGGGAAAAAGAGATTGATCAATTTAACCCTGAAACTTCTCCCGGTGGCCAGCGCCGTTATCATCGGGATGATCTTTGTATGATTGTCCGTATTAAACATCTCGTTGAAGAAGAAAAATTCACTGTAGCCGGAGCAGCCGAAAAACTTGCCGGCTGGGAAAAACGTGTCGAACAGGACCAGGCCGCCCGGCAGATTAAAAAAATATGCACGGAAGCTCTCGCGGAAATCCAGGCTTTCGTGGAAAACATGTAAAATAATGAGCCCCCAGAGGGTTTATCTGGTGAGTCTGTTTCTTGTTGGAATTATTATCTTTTCCGGTTGGGGGCTTCTCCGGATTCACTGGCGCCAGAGCGGCGGTCATGTTTTTTATCAGCCGGCACAGGACAAGCAAAACCATGCGGTTCGTCTGCATCGGCGTGAAGGGCGGTATATTTTAATTGATACCGAAGTGTTAAACCGTGAAAACAGCAGCGGCAATACT
>CAZKRS010000100.1:0-2988 GCA_964555265.1 uncultured bacterium
TTAAACCTCGGTTTCGGAAGTCCAGAGACCGTGTATGTTGCAGTAGGATTTGGCAATAACTGTTCCCGATTTGCTTGTCCGAAAGACGGAAGAAATTTCCGGGGAACTGTAAACATCGCTGGTGTCGGGGCCATCGGTGGAAGCACCGTGGGCGGCAAATTCATACCGGCCGACCTGGTAGGGGTGTTTTTCGCCGCCGGGAAGAAAATAAAGCTCAATCCAGCGAATATGATGCTCGGTAGTGTTGGGATGGGCGATCTCTTTTCCTACGGAAGCTGTAATTTCAACCCGGTCTTCTCCGGATTTATTGACCTCAACCACCGGGACATGTTTCTCAGTTTTCCAATCGTCAGACTGCAGAAGATCTGCCAGTTTTGACATCTTAACCACTCCTCAAAATAAAGTTTTATTTAATCTAAAATTAACCCTACCATTTATAATAAAACAGTTCAAGTTTACAGTGATAATTTTAAAAAACTTTTTTTCTATTTTAATCCCGATATACTTACTTGGTCTGAACCAATTTATTAATCTAAAAAGAAGGATGATTATTATGAGAACTGTTGGGACAAATATCCGGGGAATCAGGACACCTATTGTTAAAGAAGGGGATGATTTGATAAAAATTATCACCTCTTCGCTGGAAAAAGCCAGGGAGGAAGAAAAATTTGAATTAAATTCCGACGATGTGCTGGCGATTACCGAGTCGCTGGTTGCCCGGGCGCGTGGAAATTACATCCATATTGACGATATAGCCGCTGAAATCGAAGAGAAATTCCAGGGAGAGTTTGGGATTGTTTTTCCGATCTTAAGCCGTAACCGGTTTTCGCTTGTTTTAAAAGGGATAGCCCGGGCCGGCAAGAAAATTTACCTCCAGCTCAAATATCCGGACGACGAGGTGGGCAATCCTCTTCTGGACGAGAAAAAAATGTATGAGCTCGGTCTGAATCCTTACGAAGATGTACTGACCGAGGAAGAATACAGGACTCATTTCGGGGATTTCAAGCATCCGTTTACAGGGATTAATTATGTTGATCTTTATCGAGATATTGCTGGCGAGACGGAGGTTGAATTTATTTTTTCAAATGATCCCCGGACAATTTTAAATCACACAAAAGATGTTATAGCTGCTGATATTCACTCCCGCAAGAAAACAAAACTGATTCTCAAGAACAGCGGTGGAAATACAATTCTCGGGTTGGATGATCTCTGCAACAGCCCCGGCGAGGCGGGGGAGGGATACAACCCCGAGTATGGTCTGCTGGGTTCAAACAAAGCGGGCGAAGAGACGTTGAAACTTTTTCCGCGTGGAGGGGATGAATTTGTTAAAAAACTGCAGGAATCGATTGAAGAACAACTGGGAACAAAAATTGAGGTTATGATTTTTGCCGACGGTGCTTTCAAGGATCCGGTGGGGGGGATCTGGGAACTTGCCGACCCGGTTGTTTCTCCGGGCTACACCAGCGGACTGAAAGGAACCCCCGACGAGGTCAAAATAAAATATCTCGCCGACAACCAGTTTTCGGACCTAAAAGAGGAGGAACTTCTGGAAGCAATGCGAAAAGAAATTTCCAACAAGGAAAAAGATCTTGTCGGCCGGGAGGAAGCCCAGGGGACTACTCCCCGCCAGCTGACCGATCTGCTGGGCAGTTTAAGTGATCTGGCCTCCGGCAGTGGGGATCGGGGGACCCCTGTAATTCTGATTCAGGGTTATTTTGACAGTCTCGCCGACGATTGAATTTTAAAATGCTATTTAAGAAAGGAACCCCTAAATTTTTGGCAAAAGTTTTTAAAAAATTATACTTCAAATACTATCAGCCTGGTTAAAATAGTTCATAATTAATAGTCCGCCTATGAATTTTGCGATTATATTTTAACGCTGAAGTATATTATTATCGGTCCCGATAATAAATAAGACAATCAAAAGGACCCTACGGGAAGTGTATACTTATGGGCGGTAGTGAACTTGTTGAATTATATCCGGAGGAATTCTTGGAAGGTGCCGAAAAAAAGCGTATTAAAGAACTTAAAAAGTGTGATAACGAAGATGAATTTGTCGATAGTTTAAAGAATTTTGCCTGGCGCAGTTATCCGATCTGGATTTACGGGCTTCCCCGGACTGGTTCTTCCTGGCTTATTTCTCATTTTTTAGGCGATATTTTTTCACCTGTTTATAATGAACCCGGGCATTTTGTCCAATGTTCTTCAGTTAAAAGCAACCGGGAGAAAATAAATCTTAATTCAGGTTTTGAAAATCCTCGCCCCGAGCTTTCTAAGAGATTAGCATTATATCAAATTCCTGAAGATCGGCTAATGTTGGCTATTCACAAGCGTTTTGCCTTTAAATTTCTTTTTGACTTTAATATTGTGCCAGAAATTCTAAACATTTATCCCCGTTCTCGTTTTATATGGATAACCAGAGACGGACGAGATCAGATTCACTCTTTTTACAAACCGGATCCCGATCACTGGCCCCAGTCTGATTTCAAATTTCTAGGGGATAACGAGAAAGAACGATTTGCCGGTGCGGTAGTGCGATTTGTAAATTTTACACAGCGGCAGTTAGAAATACTGCGGGAAAATAAAAATAGAATTATCAGAGTTCAATACGAAAGATTTACGGAAAATTTTCAGCATCAAGCAAGGGCTTTATTAAATTTTGCGGGAATTTCTGTTAGTGAAGAAGAACTTGAAAAGCAGGAGGAAAATTTTGAAGCTCGACATGGAATGTGGAATGAATGGGAGGAATGGCAAAAACAAATGTTTATTGACTCCGGAGCAGAAGATTTAAATAAAATGATTGGTTATGGAAATAAAAAACCGGAAACAGACAAGGTATGGAAACGCAGTTTTCGCTAATTTTTTCAGTTATAATTTTTATAGTGCCTAAATTTACCGGTAGCCCAACTATTCAACCACAGGGTTAATTAATTCAATTCATTTTTTTCCTCGTGGCTTCCTCTCTGCTGTTTTGCAAAATAGATAAAA
>CAZKRS010000100.1:2998-5944 GCA_964555265.1 uncultured bacterium
ACTGTCCAAACAGTCTTTTTTTGCTAAGATAATTTTAACCGGAGTTGATATTATGAAAAGATGGCGGACAAAATTAAAGGATTGTCTTTGTCTTAATTTTGCGATTGAGGCGGAAGAAATCGAAAGACTGCTCCCCCGGGGGACGGAAGTTGACTACCGCCGCTACCGGGGAAAAAGACGCGGTTTTTTCTCCCTCTTTTTCTTCAACTGCGAATCATTCCGACACAGCGGCATAGGCTGGCCCTCCTTTAATTTTCCGGCAGTTTTACTTCAATTTTACATCCGTGATGTTCAAGATAATCCCGCCATTTACCTGGGACGGGTCTATTCTCCCGGGTTTGTTGGTTTTTTGGGCCGCTGGCTGTTAAATCTGCCAGTTCGTAAATTAAGTTTTTCTTATCCCACCCGTGCTAATCCGGGCGGTAAATATCGTTGGATGGTCGAGGGAAGAGGAGTCGGTAACATTCAATGTAAAATCGAACCTGATTCCGGTATCAATAATTACCTCGGGGAAATGTTTGATTCAGCCGGCAAGCTGAGAGATTTTTTATTCCAGAGATCATATTGTTATTTTGGTGCTGGAAACAAAGGTGTTTATCGATTTAAACCGGGAACATATTTTGAACAGATTCACCCGGTGGTGATCAAAAATTGGGAACTGGGTTTTATTGCCGAAGACCTGGAAAGACACAGTTTTCCCGAAGCCCGGAGCAGCTGTTTTTTTCTCCCGGAACTTAAGCTGGACCTCAAAGGACCTGAACTGGTGGATACCGCGGCACTTACTTCTTAATTGCCTTTGATCACAGCAAGGGGACTTACGCGAGCTATTTTTTTAGAGAGGTTAATTTCCGCCAGGGTTTCGACTACCTCGTCAATATCCTTGTAGGCCTGGGGAGCCTCATCGAGAACTTTTCCCTCGCTGGCACCAAAGATAGGAATATCCTTCATGGTCTGGCGGAGACTTTGAACACTCATTTCTTGTTTTGCCTGCCGGCGAGATTTAGTTCGTCCCGCCCCGTGATTTACCGAATAATACAACTCAGCAGTCTCTTCAGTAGCAGTAGCAACGTATGAATCAGTCCCCATTGTCCCCGGTATCAGAAGAGGATGCCCGGTCTCCGAAAACGCTTCGGGAGATTCAGGATGACTGGCAGGCAAAGCCCGGATGGCTCCTTTTCTATGTATTAATAGGTTTTTATTATCAATTTCTTCAAACCGGGCCAGGTTATGAGCAATATCGTATAAAAGCTCCAGTTTAGCCGACTGGCCTTCGGGGACAAACTCGTTAAAAGCCCGGCGTACGTCATGAGTGATAATCTGCCGGTTAGCATAAGCAAAGTTGGCTGCACAGGCCATTGCTTCAAAATAACTGTGCCCCAGATCGCTGTCAATCGGTGCCGCTGCCAGCCCTTTAGAGGGAAGATTGATCCCGTAATCGGAGGCACTATTTTTCATCCTGTTGGAATAATCTTTACATATCTGGTGGCCGAAACCTCTGCTGCCGGTGTGAATTTGAACAACCAGCTGGCCGGATTTAAGCCCAAACTTTCCGGCAACCTGCTGATCAAAAATTTCGCTTACCACATCTATTTCAATAAAATGATTCCCGCCGCCAAGGGTGGAAAGCTGGTGTATTCTTTCCCGGGCCCTGGAACTTAAAGAAGCGGGGCTGGCCCCGGAAAAACAGCCTCCATCCTGCAGCCGGGGAAGATCATCCTTACGGGCAAATCCGAGGTCAACCAGCCGGGGCACACCCTCAACCAGGATATCATTCAGGTAAGGTTTAAGTTTTTCTTTATGGGGACTGGTGGTTCCGATTCCCGTGGGGATATATTTGCTGATTTTCCGGGCAAATTTACCAATATCCCGGCGGTCGAAATCACGGGCGTCATGTTCGGAAAGAAGCATCCGGACGCCACAGTTTATATCCATCCCCACCGCCCCGGCGGAAATAAGACCTTTCTCAGCGTCCATTACCAGCACCCCACCGATTGGAATACCAAAGCCAACGTGAAGGTCAGGCATGCCAAGAACCGCAACCGCCCCAGGCATTTCAGCAGCGTCCCGGAGCTGGTTTAAGGAATTTTCTTCAACAATCTTTTTCAAACTACCCCGCAGATACACCCGGGCCGGACAGTTCATAGAACCGGTTTTGGGGATTTCGTAACGATTTTTTCCTATTTTTTTCAGCATCAGTAAATCCTCCTGTTAATTAATCTGTTAGTATTTTATAAAATATACAATAGTTAGTAAGTGAAGAAAACAAATTAACCCTGGTTATGTTTTGTTCCCTCTGAAAAGAGTATATACTTACCGGAGAAGGAGTTGTATTAAAAAATGAATGTGAAGCTTGAAGAGATTCCGGCTATCGGGCTTGGAACATGGGAAAATACAGACCCCGAGCAATGTTCTTACAGCGTCAAAACTGCGCTGGACACTGGCTATCGTCATATTGATACGGCCCAGTTTTACGGTAACGAAGCGGCGGTGGGCCGGGGAATAGCTGCATCAAATGTAAAACGGGAAAAACTTTTTGTGGCAACAAAAGTATGGTTCAAAAATCTCACTTATGACAAAGTTCTCAGCAGCACAGAAGAAAGTCTTGAAAAACTGGGTCTCGACTACCTGGACTGCCTTTATATTCACTGGCCGGCCGGGGCATACCGGCCGGATGAAACACTTCCGGCATTTGAAAATCTGATTGAAGAAGGAATTATTAGAAATTTTGCCGTCAGCAACTTCACTGTGGAGTTGATAGAGGAGGCCCGCGATTTTTTAACGGTTCCTATATTTGCCAACCAGGTTGAGATGCATCCTCTACACCAGCAGAGGAAACTGCGCAAATACCTGAACAAAAATGACATGCACCTGGTTGCTTATTCTCCTTTCAGGCACGGAACTATTTTTGATAACCCGACGTTAAATGAAATTGCAGACAAACATGAA
>CAZKRS010000101.1:0-5931 GCA_964555265.1 uncultured bacterium
AAAAACAAGCAAAGACCGGCAAAAATAAAAAATACTTTCCTACCGGAACTTCTCTTTTTTTTATACTGTGTTTTCCGATTCATTTGTTGTTATCTCACCTGCTGTGAATACTGGTTCGTTTTAAAGCTACATCTCATTTGAAATCAGTCCAATAAAAAGATACTATACATTCCTTAGTTTCGTCAAATTATTACTGGGAGTTTAAGCCTTTGCTTGATCTTATCGTTTATCTTCTGCCTCTATCCGGAGAATTGCTGCTTCAGGAACTGCTGGGGCTTGAAAATGTTCGGATTAAAACCGCCCTGCTGCCGGAAAATTTTATAAGAGAATGTGAAGCTCTTCCCCCTTTGCTGGAAAAAAACGATATCCGCTATAAATTCCCGAAAGGCGACCTGAACCAGCAGAAGATAAAAAACTGGGTTAACCGGGAAAAACATGACCTGGGCGTCTCAATTGGTTACGATAAAAAACTTCCCTCCTGGTTAATTAATCAACCCCGTTTGGAGAGTATAAACATCCACCCTTCTCTGCTTCCCCGCTACCGGGGAGCCAATCCATACTTCTGGGTTATAAAAAATCGGGAGAAAAAAACAGGCGTAACACTTCATATTATGGATGAGAATTTTGATACCGGTCCCATTATCCACCAGGAAGAAATAAACCTGGCTAAAGAAACCCTGATGGGGGAGCTTTTTATCGAACTGAACCAGCTGGGCAGTCAGATGGCGGGCGAGCTTGTCGGAAAGTTGGCCGGCGGAGAATCGATGCCCGAAGTTACCACCCAGCCCGAAATAGACGATCCGGTTCCTGCTCCCCGGGTTACCGACCGTCACCTGCGAATAAACTGGTCCCGGCCATTTTCAGAAATAGACGCCCTTGTGCGGGCCGGCAATCCGTTTTTTGGCGCTTTTTCCCTGTTCAAGGGACAGAAGCTTGAAATATATGAGATAGAAAAAGCGGAGGATATAGATAAAGATTCAAAACCGGGGCAGATATTCACGGCAGACCAGGGACCGGTTGTTCGCTGCGGAGAGGGCTGGGCGAAGCTAAATAACGTCTGTCTTCAGCACCATTACCGGGTCAGCGGAACAGAATTCCAGCGTCGGGAAAAAGAAGCAATTCAAGTTCTGAAACAGCTCATTTAACTGCTGCTGTTAATCATCTCCAAAAACTCCTCATTGCTATCGCTCTCATACATTTTTTCGAGGACCATTTCCATGCTGTCGTCGGGCTGGAGCTGGCCGAGGGCTTTACGCAGAACATATACCTTTCGAAGGTCTTCCTCCGGCAGCAGCAGTTCCTCTTTCCTGGTTCCCGAACGGTCAAGATCGATAGCCGGATAGATCCGTTTGTTTGCCAGCTCACGGATGAGGTTAATCTCCATGTTACCGGTTCCTTTAAACTCTTCAAAAATCACATCATCCATCCGGCTGCCGGTTTCGATAAGAGCGGTAGCCAGTATTGTCAAACTCCCCCCCTCCTCTATGTTCCGGGCGGCGCCAAAGAATCGCTTGGGTTTATGCAGGGCGTTGGAATCGACTCCTCCGGAGAGGACCTTCCCGCTGGTTGGAACGGTGAGGTTATAAGCCCGGGCCAGCCGGGTGATACTATCCAGGAAGATCACAACATCCTCCCCGCATTCTACGAGCCTTTTTGCCTTCTCAATCACCATTTCAGCAACCTGGGTGTGTCTTTCCGCTGTTTCATCAAAGGTTGAAGAGATCACTTCGGCTGCCCCTACGTTTCGTTCCATGTCGGTAACTTCTTCGGGGCGTTCATCAATCAGGAGGATAATAATGTAGCACTCGGGATGATTTGCATGGATACTGTTTGCCGCTTTCTGCAGGAGGATAGTTTTTCCGGTTCGGGGCGGCGAGACAATCAGACCCCGCTGACCTTTCCCGATCGGAGTAAAAAGATCCACTATCCGCATCGAAACTTCTTCAGAGGTTGTCTCAAGATGGAAACGTTCCTCGGGATAAAGGGGGGTCAACTTATCAAACTGCGTCCGGCCGGAGGCGAGCTCCGGATCGTCGCCATTTACCGCTTCCACCCGCAGAAGAGCGTAAAATCTCTCGCTATTTTTAGGGGGACGAATCTGCCCGGTAACGGTATCTCCCATTCGCAGAGAAAATCTCTTCACCTGGGAAGGTGAAATATAGATATCCCGTTCGCCGGGGACATAGCTCTGTTCGGGTTTGCGCAAAAAACCAAACCCGTCGGGCAGAATTTCAAGCACCCCGCTTCCAAACTGGTTGCCGTGAGCATGAGCTTTTGCCCTTAAAATTTCATTAATAAGTTCTCTTTTTTCATCGGGGTAATCATCAAGTTCAAATTTCTCGGCCAGTTTTTTCAGCTCTTCCCCTTCCAGGGGTTTCAAATCAGTAATCTCCACCGTTTTCAAATTAAACTTATCCAGATCCAAATTTACCACACTCCTTATTTGATTAGCCTGTAACCTGTTTTTCAAGACTGCTGTATTGTTCTAAATCCTCCGGAACACAATTAAAAGAGAGGCTGATTTTAGTTCCAAATCTTTCCTTGAGACGGTTTGAAATTTTCTTTTCCGGCCGGGAATCTCCAGACTCCCCCGGAAATATACCGGCTATTTTTTCATCCGGAAAACAGCCGATAATATCGGTCATTTTGGCCAGGTGTTTAAACTCCCGGCCCACGTCCTGCCAGCTTACATTCTCTGCATTTATGCTACAGACAGCCAGCAACAGCGGGGTTTCATACCGTTCCCATCTTTGAAACTCCACTTTCAGTTCAGCCAGAAAAGCCCGGGGACGCAGCAAGTTAAGTTCCGGCTCAATCGCCGATTCAAAATCATCCTCTTTTACCGTATCAATTAATACTTTTAACTCCCGTTCAACCGCAGCAAGCTGGTCCGGATCCATATTTTCAATGACCACTTTCAGGGTTGATTTCCGGGGGGGGGAATGTAATTTGTTTTTCAATTTCATTCCCTTCAAACTCCTTGTTGCTGCGGAGTCGGTAGTTTGACTTGCCCGGTTGTATGAAATTAATTTCATACGCCAGCCCGGCCCGGCGCAGCTGACCGGCCCAGCGCAAAAGAACATCCCGAAAATTGTCATAGGAACCGGGCTGCGAATCACCGCCGATCAAACTGAATTTTTTTACACTCCGGTTAATCTTTTCGAGGTCAATCATATTTTCTTTTCAACTCTACTTTTAAGTTCATGCAAATTTTCAAAATCATGTTCGACCTGCCATATATAAAAATCATTCAGATAGAAGTTATCTTTCAATCTTTTTTTTACTTCTTCGGCTTCTTTTATTCCCGTCCCGGGAAGAATTACCGCCAGCAATCCACCAAAATAACCGGGACGATCGCCGGTTCTTAATTTTTCCACTATCTTCATCAGCCGTTTTTCTTCGACGTTATCCACGGCAAGAACAGAAAACGGAACTTCATTCTTGTAGTAATTACCCAGTTCCCGGCGACAAACATGATCAAGCCAGTATTTACCGCCATAAACCAGGGGCTGAACCGAATAATAAGCTACATCGGCGGACAACTTATTTTTTACCAGGCCGGAAAATTTAAGGGTATATTTTAAAAATTCCGCCAGCGGTGTTCCAAAAACTTTTTCCGGAACTTTTTTAATTTTCCAGCAATTATTTTCCCGGAATCCACACAGATTTCGAGCTTCGTTTTCCAGAAAAACAACGTTCTCCGTAAACCGGCCCAGGGTCTGCTCAAGAGCTCGCTCCTCCGCCGAATCCGCAAGCGGCCGCAAATCCAGCGACTCCTCAAAAAGATTCTCAAGATCATCCGCCGACTCCACAACTTTATCCAGCCATTCTGCCCAGTTAATAATCAATCCTCTCCCTTTGTCTCTTCTTTTTCATCGTTAACTTTCTCCCAGCGATAATTAAAAGTTTGCCGGGGCAAATTAACCATTCTTGCCGCTTCCGATACTGTCTCGCCGCTCCGGCGGGCCGCCGTCAAAAGGTCAAACTCGATCTCCTCAAGCAGTTCTCTAAGACAGACGGCCCGGGAGCCGGACTGCAAATTTTTAAAGGAAGAAAATAAATTGAAAACCGCTTCCGGCAGATAAATTAGCAGCCGGTATTCTGCGCCGGGAAATTCAAGCTCTTCCCAACCCGAAATATCCATACACCGGTAGGTTTCGTTGGAAAATACCAGTTCCTGGTTTTTTTTCAAACAGACCGGAAAGGGAAATTGAGAAATCATTTCTTCATAAATAGAACGGCGCCTGGTTTCATCAAGAAACTTTTCGGTTTCTTCTTCCGTTTCGAGAAAACCCGGGGTAATAACCCTTTTTACCTCGCCCCCCGGGCTTAAAAGGGGAACCCCCCTGATTTCGCCGTCAAGCAGTCTTTTTTTTAATTCATCCAGAAATTCGGAATCTACGGGATCGAAAATCTCATCTATGAGATTTACAACATCACTGTCAAAATGCTCGATCTTACGTAATTTCTTTATCAGATCGGGCTTGCAAATTTTCCCCACCACCGCGCCTTCTTTTACCACGGGCAACTCTTTCAAGCGGTATTTAAAAAATAAGCTCATTAGATCTTTAGGTTTATTTATTTTCATATGACCCTCTGCGGTGTATTTTAAACCCGGAAAGCAAGGGAGAAATTTTCAGGCCAGGAAAGCTCATCTTTAACGGTATCTAACCTTCCAACCCCTGTCAAGGGAAACACTGAGAATTTTTCTAAACCCCGAGGTTAAGGTTTACAACTTCGAATTCATTTTAAAATATTTAACAAAATCGGATATTTTTTCTTCCAGATCCGGTTCGGAAATCGAAAGTAATTGACGGCCCAGGATATCTGCGGCAGCAATATTTTCTTCTAATTCCGGTGGATTTTCAGACCAGTATTTACGGTAAACCTCCCCTGCCCGCTCCGGCGTGATTTCAAGCGAGCGCCAGCCGTATCTCCTACTTTCCCCGGCCCACGCCGACAGAATAATCATCCCCAAAAGCCAGGTTCTAAAAACAGCCGGCGGGGGGGACTTTTCATTAACCGGCAGAAGTCTGTACCAGATGGATTCACGGCCGGGCCGACCGCTGTAAACTGTTACTTTCTCCGCTCCCGGAGGGGGTTTAACGGCCAGCATTTTGAGCGCGGCCCGGACAATAACCTCTTCCGGCAGGGCGTCCAGCCGGCGTGTTTGCCCCGCCAGGAGATAACTTTTATTATTCCAGGGACCGACCCACATATCCCCTCCCAGGACCAGGCAGGGATTGTTCCGAATTGAAATCAAATGCTGGGGGCCGCTGTCGGTAGTAATTACCAGGTCTGCCCGGTCGGAAAGATGGATATCTTCAACCAGCGATCCGGTTTTTTTATACCACGGAATTAACAATTTTCCGGTTGGAAAATCTTTGCTGATTTTATCCAGGCGCTCCACGTCCTCCGGCCCGCCGATCAGTCCCACTTCAATATCATCCTCCAGAAGCCGCTCGACAACCCGGCGGCAGTGATCCGCCGGCCAGCGTCGTTTTTCCATCCGGGAGCCGGTGTTAATAAGCACATGGGGCCGGCCGGTTTTGTGAAACTGTGAATAAAGAGTCGATATTTTTTCTTCGGCCTCCTGATCCTGACGGTTGTAAAAATTCACCTCCGGGTAAAAAGCATCCAAACCGAGGCAGTGGCGGGCCGCCGAAGAAACGGGCAGTTTTTTATTCTCCGGCAACAGTTCTAAAAACCGGAGCGTGTGGAAAGGATTCCCCTGCTGAGCCGGCTGCAGGTCCTCTTGCATAATAATTCCGGATTTCAAATCTGCTTCAACAAGCATCGCCATGATAGCCGCCAGCGGTGAAAAGTGCAGGTTAACCAGGTAATCAAAATTTTGCTCGTTCAAATCGTGGATAACCCGGCGCATTTCCCGGCGGAATTTCTGGTGATTTTTTGTTTCCAGTGCTTTTATCC
>CAZKRS010000102.1:0-5773 GCA_964555265.1 uncultured bacterium
CATATCCACCATCTCTTTTGCGGGGTCCACATTTGGTTTCAAAACATAACCTTCATCGTTGGCATCCGGGTGCTCGGGTTCATAAACGTGGCGCGGGTCGCCGTCAGCTTCGGTTATTGCTCTCACCCGGACTCCATTACCCAGCTGCTGCTTCGACGGAGTAGAAGGTTTAAAACCGGTCAGCAGACTTTCATTTTCCTGCCGGGGTTCAAACTGCACCACTTTGCGCATATACGGACCCCCGTCCTCCGTCCGGGTGGTATTGGCGTTGGCCAGGTTGTCCGAAATTACGTCCATCCGCGTCCTTTCGGCTGTCAGGCCCGAACCGGCCGTATCAATTGCTCTGAACATACCCATAATTTATTTCACCTCGTTAGAATCAGGGTCGCCCAAGGGACTGGATAAGCTGATTGAGATATTCAAACTGCTGCTGAGTCATCCGGGATAAACCGGAGTAGTAAAGAGTGTTCTTGGATAAATTTGCCATCTCCCGGTCGGGATCGACATTGTTTTTATCATTACGCATGCTGGTGTCGTCAACCTGATGGATCTTCGGCTGCACGGGTTTTTTACCTTTTTCTTCAAAACCTTCCGGACCCAGGTCCGCACACCAGCCGGTTTCGGGAAGATAAGCTTCCTTCAGACTTTGCTCAAAAGAAACTTCTTTTCGTTTGTAGCCGGGAGTGTTTACATTGGCAAGATTATCGGAAATAGCCTGGTGACGCTTGGAAGATCCCTTCAGGGCGTCACTGAACATATTAATCGTATTGAACTCAAGAGATTGATTCATTTTATTATCCTCCCATTCCTTTTTACAGCACCAGGTTTAACTCCTCTACCAACAATCATCGGCAGTAATTATTTAAACTTTAACCTTAATTTTGCCGGCGGTGGGCCCTCGGGTGGGTTTCATCGTAAACACGTTGGAGCTGATCGGTGGAGACGTGGGTATAAACCTGGGTTGTGGATATATTGGTGTGGCCAAGCAGTTCCTGGACCACCCGCAGGCTGGCCCCCCGGTTAAGCATATGGGTGGCGCAGCTATGGCGAAAGACATGGGGACTGATCGCTTTGGAAACGGGACATTGAGCACTATATTTATCGACCAGGTAACGCACTCCCCGGGCGGTCAACCGGCCCCCCCGGCTATTTTTAAACATTGGTTCATCCACATCAAAATCAACTTCCGGACGGTATTTTTCAAGGGCTTCAAAAGCCGGGGGACCAAGGGGGACAATTCTTTCATCCCCTCCCTTACCCACCAGTTTTAACTGTTGAGACTCCCGGATATAATCGCCCCAGTCCAGCCCTGCAGCTTCGGAGACCCGGGCACCGGTAGAATACAGAACTTCAAACAGGGCTTTGTCTCGGCGGCCGGGTAATGATGAGGTGTCGGGAAGCTCCAGAAATTTTTCAATTTCGTTCTCGCTCCAGACAGTCGGCAGCCGGCGACGTCGATCTCTGAAAGTCAGATCGGCTGCAGGATTATCCTCCCTCAACTGCCTTTTAACTAAAAAAGAATAAAATGCCCGGACGGTGGCCACTTTCCGCTCCACCGTGCTTCCGGCCAGCCCCTGCTCCCGAAGCCAGGCAAGATACTGCTTGAGAGCAGTTTCATCCAGGTTCTCCAGCTTTTCTCCCATCTCCAGGGTTATTATAAACTGCCCCAGCTGGTCTAAATCGGCCCTGTATGCCCGAACAGTATCAGCGGAAAAATCACGTTCGTGACGGCAATACTGGATAAAACGACGGTAGGCTTCCGTCTGCCAGGGGGAATCTTCCTTTTTTTCTGCCAATTTTATCGCCCGGCTTCAATCCTGATCTCAAGCTGGTGATAATCGGGACTTCGCTGGTAGACCTGCCCCGGCAAAGCCAGGATAAGCTTCTTCTGTTCAAGTTCCATCAACAACCGGGAACATTCACCGATCCCCAGCTGTTTTTTCTCTACCAGTTCATCGAGATGAACCGGTTTATCCGTCAATTCCTCCAGTAATTTTCCGGCCCCCGGAGAAATTGTGGTTTCACCGTCGGCGGGAACAAACTTACCGTCAAGCTGCAGACAATCGAGAACATCCCCGGCGGTTTCCACCAGGGCCGCTCCCTGCTTGATAAGCATATGACAGCCGGCGTGAAGCTCGCCCCGGGCCCGGCCGGGTACAGCATAAACATCCCGGCCCTGTTCAAGAGCAAAATCAGCCGTTATAAGCGCTCCGCTGCGGATTGGAGCCTGGACGATCACCACCGCTTGCGATAAACCGCTGATAATACGGTTCCGGCGGGGAAAATTGCGAGCACTGGGTTCACTGCCGGGCGGATATTCGGAAATAACAAGCGCATTTTTTGAAATTTTAGCCTGCAGGGCCCGGTTGCTGTGAGGGTAAACTTTATCCAGCCCGGTCCCCAGGACAGCAACAGTTAAATCATGTTTCAAAGCGCCCCGGTGAGCTGCCGTGTCGATACCGGCCGCCTGCCCGCTGGCCACGCATACCCCGGCACCGGCAAGGTCTTCCCCCATCTGGTGAGCTATATGTTCGCCCCGGGGCGAGGCTTTTCGGGTGCCGACTATTGCCACTGCTGTATGTGAAAAAAGCTCGGGATTACCCCGGTAAAATAGCACCGGGGGGGAGGAATAAATCCTGGTTAACGGTTCCGGGTAAAAATCGTCCGCCTGGCTGATAACTCCAATTTCAAGATTTTCTAATTTCTGGCGGGCCGGCTCAACTTCCCAGTTTTCAAGGTTTTTAAGCAGAGAGGCTTTTTTCTTGGCCCCGATCCCTTCCACATCAATCTCTGTTAGAAGTGAGGGATTATCAAATAATTCTTCCACTTCTCCGGTTTCCCGGGCAAGCTCATTTATAAGCCGGGGGCCCAGTCCCGGTGCAGAAACAAGCAGGGCCCGGGCCACCGATTCGCTGCTCAGCAGTAAATTATCACTGATATCAATTCCCCCCCAGTCGTTCGAGGGCCTGGTTTACTTCCGGATCTCGACCATAGAGCCGGTTGGCCCGGAGATAATACTCGCGAGCCAGTCCTGCAGACCCGGTTTCTTCATAAATCTGTCCTATGTTTTTTAAGGCAAAAAATCTTGAATCACTGGAAACCCCTCGCATTTCAACTATCGCCTCAAGAGCTTCAACAGCCGCTGTAAAATTTCCCTCCTGGTGTTCCAGCCGTCCCAGGGCAAAACGAGCATTTTTTATTGTTTCTCTTTTTTTAACAACTTCCTCCGTTTCATAACCAACCTGTTCAAGATAACGCCGGCCCTGCTCGATATTTTCCAGCCTGAACGCATGAACCACCCCCAGCCCGTAACGGGCCTTCAGATGGTCCGGTTCAAGTTGCAGGGCCACTTCAAACGCCTGGCGGGCTTCAACGGCTTTCTCTTCCTCCACCCGGGCCCACTGGCTGTATATCTGCCCTTTACGGAAATACCAGTCGGCATTGGTTGGCTGCAGTTCAATTAATTTCTCAATTTCCCGGGCCGCCTCCGGCCACATATTACGGACCATGTACCGGTCAATTAGCCTCCGAAGGGTACGGATTCTCCATTCGGCAGCCTGGATTTTAACCCGAACAAGTCTATCTAACATTCGCTCGGACGCCTGCAGGTTACGAATTACCTCCGTATCGGAAAGACTGTTCGTTTGATGCAATTCTTTGGCCAGCCGGAGGGCTCTTTCTGCTTCGGTTTCGCCGCAACCGCTCATCAAAACAAAATATGGAAGGAAAAAAAACAGGCCGATTACCACGGTCGTTTTATTCAAAATTTCACTCCCCGGTTCACCAGATAAAAAAGTCTGCTCCCCCGGCCTCATAGTTTCAACGTTCCGGAGCGGTAATAAATTCCATCAATTCGTTATCATCGGAAAGCAGAAAGTAAGTATTATCGCCCATTGCCTTTTCATAAGCGTTAAGCGACCGCTGGAACGCAAAAAAGTCGGGGTCCTCCCGGTAAGCTTCCGCCCAGATGCTGATACTTTCTCTTTCAGCCGCTCCAAGTATCTCCTGGGTTCTGCGTTCAGCCCGGGAGATAATTTCGTTTTCCTCCCGGTTAACCTCCCCGCGAATCTCACGGCTGGCCCGTTCTCCCTGGGCCCGGTAGCGAGCTGCTATCCGTTCCCGCTCGGCTTTCATCCGCTCATATACACGCTGGCGAACATTTTCCGTATAATTCAACTTAGTAAACATCAAATCCACCAGCCGGACACCGAATTGCTCTTTAATCTCCCCGGCGACGGCTTCGCTGATCATCCTTAGAAGTTCCTGGCGGCCGTAATTGATCTGGGCGGCGTCAACTTCTTCTTCAACCTCCATCTCATCTTCCTCCCCCACGGCCACCTCCAGACGTTCCTCGATTCGTTCGTCAAGTTCCAGGTTCTGGTTGCGCACCGCTTCAATCAGCCGGGTTTCCGAGATGTAATCCTCAACCCGGGAGTTAATCACCGACCCCAGCCGGCCCGCAGCCTGGACCTCTTCTCCCAGAGCTTCGTAGAACCGGATCGGATCGACTATACGCCAGCGCGCCCGGACGTCAAGCGACAGGGTGCGAAGATCACGGGTGGAAACCTCCCGGGATCGGCCGTCCCAGCGCAAAATCCGGGAGTCCAGGTAATGAGCCCGCTCAACCAGCGGCAGTTTAAAATAAATTCCGGCTCCCGAGCGAACCACGCCCTCCGGGTAGCTGGCTTTTAATTCTGCCAGTATTTCTTCCTGTTCAACTTCGGTTTTATCTTCCGAATCAACCGTTCGGGGGCTCGTGATTACCGTATACTGGACCTCCCCAAACCGGGTTACAACTACATTCTGGTATTCGGGCACAAAATAAACAGTTCCCGTTGCATAGGCGACAATTACAAGCCCGATTATAACAGCAACCGTTAATACAATTCCTCGCAGTAATAATTTCATTGGATTCCCTCCTGCAGATCAAGCAGGGGAAGCAATCCCCTCACCTGGTGGTCAAGGATAAAAACTCTATCCGAATCGGAAATAATTTTCTCCATTGTCTCCAGCTGCATCCGCCGGCGGGTAACTTGCGGCGCCTGCTGGTATTCCATCAGTATCTGTTCAAACCGCCGGGCGTCCCCGAGAGCCCGGTTAATCATCGCCGCACTGTCCCCGTGAGCTTCAGCCACAATCTGCTCGGCGCTCCCTTTAGCTTCGTTGATTATTTTTTCCCGGCGCTGTTGAGCTTCATGACGAATTTCTTCCCGTTCCTGTCGAGCCTGGTCAACCCGCTGGAAAGCAGGGGCCACCGGTTCGGGTGGTTCGCTGGACTGGATAACTATATTGGCAATATCTATCCCGGCTCCATACTCGTCCATGATCTCCTGGAGCCGCTGGCGCACTTCAGTGGCTATCAGTGTCCTCTTGACCGTGATAACGTCCGTTACGTTATAATCGCCGACAATCTGGCGCATGACAGCATGGGTGGCGTCCCGGATTATCGGTTCTTCCTCCCGGATGTTAAGGACAAAATCCACGGGCCGGGTTTTCCGATAGAGAACATCCCACTGGATCCGGGCCACCCCTAAATCACCCGTTAGTATCAATGACTCGTCAAGATAACGATCATCATTAGTACCTTCACGGTAACCGAACGATTCCTGGTGCACCCGCTGGGTGTTGATAATGTGGACTCTTTCCAGGGGGGCGGGCAATTTCCAGCGCAACCCCGGGCCCTCCCGGCGAACATAGCGGCCAAACCGTAAGACCACTGCTTCCTCGTCCCGGTCAACCTGGTAAAATAAAGTGGGAGCAAATCCAAGAATTA
>CAZKRS010000103.1:0-5763 GCA_964555265.1 uncultured bacterium
GCTGAGCGGTGCGCATACGTTCTGAAATGGCCAGACCCGCGGCGTCGTCAGCGGCCACGTTAATACGCAGACCACTGGCCAGCCGCTGCTGGGCCTGGTCCATGTCGTTGCTCGAAAGATTCAACTGCCGCTGAGCAAATGTAGCGGCAATGTTGTTGTTAATACGAAACATGTTTCCCATCGTTAAAACACTCCCTCCTGGAGATTATTCGAATCATCCTTGATCCGAAGGTTCAATAATAAACGGCAAAAAACCTCGGTCTGAAGCACTCTGCTTCAGAATGAAACAATCTCCAGGCCGTCTCATCCAGCCGGCTGTATGTAAATGTCAAAGATCAATAATATACAAATCAGTCTATCGTCCCCGTTCAAAAACTCATTAATATTGTCGACAAAAAAGGAAATAAACTTAATAAAAATCAGGGTTGGAATTTATAAATAGGGAAAGTAAAAATTGAGATTAAAAAAGGAAAGTAGTTTAAATTTATCCGGCGTCAAATCAGCGATGAACGTCAACCATCAAGCCCATGAAAGTAAGCAGCCGTTTACGTCTCTCGATAACTTCGGAAGGAGGAATCTCACGAATAAGATCGCCGCTTTCACCTTCAAGCAACCGGGCCTGGATAACATTTTCCGAAGGCAGGATATTAAACTCAAGATCATAATCGATTGCGGCCGCCGCATGCTCCAGCAGTTCAACGGCCTCTTCAACCTCTTCCAGGTTTTCTTCAGTTATCTCTTCTATACGCTCGCTGACCGTGGTCTGTTCCTCAAGCTCACCGACGGCCTGTTCGCTTTCCACCGCCGCCGCAGCCATCTCCGGCTGCGTATATTCTTCAGGAATATTCCGGATACTTGTGGTTAAATCCCCGCCCCCTGCCCCGGTAATATTATTAATATTCATGATTTTTCAGCTCTTTCTGTCCCTGTTTTGTTTTCCCTGTTCCAGGCATAATTGATAAAAAAATAGCCGACAGGATAAGACGGCCCGGATAGTTCAATCAGTCAAAAAAGTTAAGCGAGAAGCTGAAGCGCCTGCTGCGGCGTCTGTTGCGCCTGGGCAAGCACGGCGGTACCGGCCTGTGTCAGGATGTTAGCACGGGTCCGCTGAACAGCTTCCTGGGCAACATCGGCGTCACGAATCCGGCTCTCGGAAGCCTGGACGTTTTCCTGCTGAATCTGCAGGAATTCGACGGCTCCTTCCAGCCGGTTCTGCACACCACCAATGCTGGCACGTGAAGTCGAAACCTGGTCAATGGCTTCGGTGGCAATCTGAATTGCCGATTCAGCCAGATCATGGGATTCGACACTGAGAATATTGCCCTCAGAATCACGAACACCCAGAGACTCTGCTGTGGCAGTCTGGATATCAGAAGTCGTAAGGGTAATGATCTCATTACGGTTGGCTCCAATGTGGAAATTCAGCGAAGCCTGACCGTCCATCTCGGCGACACCGGCCTCGTCAACTGTGCTAAACTCGTTAGTCAGCAGCTGACGGTTGTTAAACTGGACCGTCGAAGCGGTCCGGTCGATCTCCTCGACCAGCTCGTTGACCTCGACCTGGATTAACTTCCGGTCGGAGTCGGTCAAGCTGTCGTTAGCCGCCTGCACAGCCAGCTCACGGACACGCTGGAGGTTGTCGTTAATAGACTCCAGCCCACCCTCGGCGGTCTGCAGAACGGATATACCGTCCTGGGCGTTAGACTCCGCCTGGTTAAGACCACGCTGAGCGGTGCGCATACGTTCTGAAATGGCCAGACCCGCGGCGTCGTCAGCGGCTACGTTAATACGCAGACCACTGGCCAGCCGTTGCTGGGCCTGGTCTAAGTCGTTACTCGAAAGGTTCAGCTGCCGCTGAGCAAATGTAGCGGCAAGGTTGTTGTTAATACGAAACATTGCTCCCATCGGTAATTCACTCCCTCCTGGAGATTATTCGAATCATCCTTGATCCGAATGTTCAATAATAAACGGCAGTAATACTGCTGGCTAAGATAACCCCCGTTTTAATACCACACGGCAAAAACAGGCGTTATCTTCAGCCGAAAATACAACAACCAGGCCGCCTTTCCTGTCGGCTATATCTAACTGTCAAAGAACAACGGATACTTTAAACTAAAGCATCCGGTCAAAAATAATAAAGCAAAATCATAACAAACAACAAATACTACAATTTCATGCTTAAAGTACTGCTACTCTCATGAGCCCCAGTAAGGTGCGCGAAACCAGCACGGTACAACAAAAAAACCTTTCCCAGCGTGTGCATTTTTCCTGCACACCCAAGAAAGGTTAAAAATAGACGGTCTCAAATTATCAAACCTCCTTGTGGAAACGCTTTTAAGCCGGCTTCCTTGCCAGCTTTTTTTAACTTCAGTTTAATTTTCGGACATCTGGGACCAAATGTCAAGTACTGATTTTAATTTTCTTCAGATTTTTTTTGTTCCTCTTCTTTTTCTCTTCTTTTTTTACGTATATAATCAGCCGCTGATTTTGTTTCCTGGCCGCTGGTCTGGGCGGCGGCTATCGTTTCTTTCTGAATCTCTTCATAAACTTCCCGGCGGTGGATAGGAATATCCCGGGGGGCGTCAATTCCCAGCTTTACCTGGTCGCCGTCCAGTCCGACAACCATGATTTCAATATCGTCACCGATCATCACTCGTTCGTCAACTTTACGGGTTAAGACCAGCATCAGCTCTCACCGTCCGCCGCTACTTCTTCCGGCCCGGCGTTCATTTCTTCCAGAACCCGGTGCCGGACGGTATACTCCTCGACCTGGTTTATAACCTGTTTTCCAACCAGTTCCTCCTGGTTGATTATAACCGGGCCTTTAAGATTAACGGTCATGTTATCCGGATTTTCAGGGACAACCACGATGGCATAAGTTATTATTTCCTCAGAATCTTCTGCTTTTATTTCCCGGTAATCCTCCGGGAGAAGCGACAGCTCATAATCCGGTCTGATCACCCGAGGTTGGACAATCACAAAAGCGAGGTCGGGTTTTTCCACGCTCTGGAGCCATTCAAACGGTTGTTCCTCCTCTTTACCAATGATCACAAATTTTTCTTCATCCTCGAAACCGAACAATCCGTCCTTTATGGTTATTATTTTATCGGAGTCAATTTCGATTTCACCATAAGGCTTGGATTCAATTTCCATGGCGAAACCCGTTCCTTTCTTCAAAATTTAATAACATTCAGTTTATTTTATCTTCCCTGCATAAAAACTTAAACAATAACTTCTGGTAATCATAAAAATTCCAGTAACTATTAAATAAAATTGGCCAGGGTTGTCTGCATGACCTGGCTGGCCATCCGCATCGAAGCCTGCTGAACCGCCTGCTGGCGCCGGTAATCGGTTATTATTTCCGCCAGGTCGGCATCCTCGAGCTGCGAGATAAGTTCGGTTGTATGCAGGTTCTGGTCTTCCCCCCGAATCTCGGCCGAATCAAGCCGGTTTGTCCGGGCACCACCGATACTCCGGTGAACCAGGATGTTATCAATACCTTCCTGCGTATCCTGAAGTCCCTGCTGGAGCCCCTCGGCTATATCAAAGGGATTAACCTCCCGGCGGGTATAAGCGTTACCGACGCTAAAAAACTCTTTGTTTTCATAATCATCCGGTTCCGGCAAATCTTCAGTTGCCAGTCCTTCTCTTTCCCGCCGGCGCCCTTCCTGCAGTGCTTCCCGGAGATCAATAATCGAATCAAAAATACTTTTCCCGTCAACCCGGGCGTTGCTGTTGTAGGAGACCGGGAAATTGTCATTTTCCTGCCGGGGCGGGGCACCGTCCAGGTCGCCGGCGTCCGCGTCATCAAAATTCCCACCCTCCTCTAAGAAATTACCGTCGCCCAGGAACTGCAGATCATGCAACAGGCCCTGCTCACCCGCCCGGTCGGGGTTACGATCAACATCCCGCATATAAATCTGGCGGGGGGTGCGGCTTCTGAACTTCAGCTGATAATAAGTTTCTCCATCTTCAGCTTCCGTTTCAACAATGTCTGCTCCAATCGGAGCTCCGCGGTCATTTATCCGGTCAGCAATATCCTGCAGAGAATCTTCGGAGGTGTCATAATAATATTCCTCTTCACCGAGCTGGAAATACCCTTCGGTCGCTCCGATACGGATCTCATCACCCGCCATTTCAACCTGATTATGCCTGTCCAGGCTGCCAACATTTCCCGCATCAATTTCAGCGAGCGGATCGTCCGCCGGATCATCAATATCAAAAACTATACCGCCTGTAATTTCCTGGTTGGAAGCCTGGAAAACCTCATGGCCGGCCAGGTTGGAAACAACCATCTCCCCCTCGCCGACCTCGTTTTTCATCTGGTTCATATCCCCGTTATAAGTGACGTTAACAATATTGCCTTCACCGTCTCGTTCAACACTAAATAAATTTTCTCCGTTCTGAGTTTCCGCCCCGCCAAAAAGAAATTGCCCCCCGAGCCGGGAATTAGCTATATCCACAAGTTCTTCCAGCCGTTCGTTCACCTCTTCAGCAATTAGGTTTCGATCACCGGCCCCCAGTGAATCGTTGGCCGCCCGGACTCCCAGCTCCCGGACTCGCTGGGTAAGACTGGTTACTTCGTCCAGTATACCTTCGGCGTTCTGCAGGAAGTTCCGGCCGGAATCTATGTTTTTCTGATACTGTTCAACCCGATCCTGCTGGTTATGGAAGCGAAACAACCTGACCAGGTTGGGGGGATCATCCGAAGGACGGGTTATTTCTTTACCGGTTGAAATTTTTTCCATTGTCCGGTCAAGTGCAGCGGTATTCTCCATCAGATGCCGCTCGGGTCTTTCAAACTGGGAATAAAAGGATACTCGGGACAATTTACTTCACCTCCCTGTGTTTATTACTCTGTTTTTCATACTAAGTTAAACAATTCATTGGTCATCTGGCGCACAGTACTTATAACCCGGGCCGAGGCCTGGTAACCCTGCTGAAACCGGAGCATATTGGTCATCTCCTCGTCCAGGCTCACCCCGGAAACACTGCGAACCCGGTCAGTTATCTCATTCACCAGGTTCGTGGCCGCCCGCTGTTCCCGGTAGATAAGGGCTGCCTCGTTGCCGACTTCCGAAGTCATCGCACTTAAATAACTATCAAAAGAGGTTGAATTGGCCTCCATTATATCTTTCGCGGGCAGGTTGGAGAGATCATACATATTTTCGCCGTCGCCGGGGCCGTTGGGGACGTCCGGAATTCCATCCCGCGTGGTATCCTTACCACCGCCGGCGGCAATTAAATCCGGGTTATTATCAATTCGTCGGTCCACTTCCAGACTCCCCACCTGGTCGGGAATCGGGGGGCGCCGCAGTTGACCGGTGAATGCATTTTCAGTTTCTGCCCGGGCACTGTCAAACTGACGGTCCATCCCGAGAACATTCAATAAATTACGTTTATTATTTCGCCCTTCCACCCGCCGGATAGCTGCTTCGCCAGCATCATAATTTTCTCCCAGGTTATCAACTCTAATAGTATTATCATCGACAATCTCAGTTACAACAGCAGTTTCTTCAGAACCAAAGCCGTCATTGGTAGAAATTATTACTTGGTCCCCTTCCCGAAAATTGCTGCTGTCATCAACCTCTATTTCAACATCGGCTCCCGCAGTCACATCTTCATTCAACTGCCGGCTGGAGGTTTCATTTATTCTAAAAGAGGCCTCTTCATTTATTTCTGTACCCGGCTCCGCATCTTGATCGGGGGGCGATTGGGAGGAGTATACATGCAGTTGATTGTTCTCGTTTATTTCAGCTGATA
>CAZKRS010000104.1:0-5746 GCA_964555265.1 uncultured bacterium
AGACAACCGAAAATACCCAGCCCGGGGGAACCCCGGGGGGTTTGGCCAGCGAATCATACCACTGCCGGGGCATAGATACAAACATCGCCGGCAGAACCGGCAGGTAGCTTATTAAAATCCAGGTGAACAGCACCCGGAGCCGGTAAGCCTGGCGGCGCAATTTTTTCTTGTCCAACTTTCAGCCTCCTGAACTAAAAATTATATTACAACATCTGCCGGAGAACGTATTGAAGTATACCACCGTGACGGTAATATTTAACCTCCACATCCGAGTCCAGCCGGGCCCGGACGCTAAATTCCGTAGTGGAGTTATCGGCGGCAGTTGCCGTTATTTTCAGTTTGTCACCGGACTCAACGCCTTCAATACCAGAAATGCTGTAGGTTTCCGTCCCATCCAAACCCAGTGATTTCCAGTTTTCTTTCTTTTCAAACTGGGCGGGCAAAACCCCCATGCCAATCAAATTTGCCCGGTGTATCCTTTCATAGCTCTCGGCAATTACCACATCCACACCTAAAAGCTGGGTCCCTTTAGCGGCCCAGTCACGGGAAGACCCGGTTCCATACTGCTTACCGGCCATGATAATCAGGGGTATATTTTTTTCCTGATAATTCATGGCCGCCTCGTAAATTGAGGTTATTTTATCTCCCGGGAAATAGCGGGTATATCCCCCCCGGCGACTGACGAGTTGATTATCCAGGCGGACGTTGGCAAAAGTCCCCCGCATCATAACCTCGTGATTACCCCGGCGGGAACCATAGGTGTTAAACTCTTCCGGCGAAACGCCGTTAGAACGCAGGTAATCGGCGGCCGGACTGTCTTCGGGAATATCACCTGCGGGCGAAATATGGTCCGTGGTAACGGAATCGCCCAGCAACGCCAGGCACCGGGCAGCTTCGATATCCGCGGGAGGCCGGACATCCCGGGACATATTTTTGAAAAACGGGGGACATTTTATGTAAGTGGAACCAGGATCCCAGTCATAAACCTTACCGGAAGGTATCTGCATATTTTGCCACAGTTCATTACCTTCAAACATATCGCTATACCGCTCCTGGAAAAGCTTGGGATCCAGGGCCCTGTCGATAGCCATTTTAATTTCAGATTGATCGGGCCATAGATCTTCCAGGTATACCGGGTTACCCTCACTATCCGTCCCCAGCGGTTCTACGGAAAGATCAATATCCACCGTTCCTGCAATTGCCAGGGCAACCACAAGAGGCGGCGAGACAAGATAATTACCCCGGGTCAGGGGGCTAATACGTCCTTCAAAGTTACGATTGCCGCAGATAACGGAGCTAACGGCCAGTTTTTCCTTCACAATTGCTTCTTCTACTTCCGGGGCCAGCGGACCGCTGTTACCGATACAACTGGTGCAGCCGTAACCCACCAGGTGAAAATTAAGTTCTTCAAGCGGTTCAAGCAGCCCCAGGGTTTCGAGGTACCCGGTAACCGCCCGGGAACCGGGGGCAAAACTTGTTTTTACGTAGGGGGGGACTTTCAGACCCCGTTCGACTGCATTTCTGGCCAGAATTCCGGCCCCAATCATCAGGGCCGGACTGGAGGTGTTAGTGCAGGAAGCCAGGGCTGCTATAACAATAGAACCATGAGTGATAGAACAATCCTGGCCATCAACTGTAACAGAAACCCGGTCGGCGGGGTAATAATCCTGACGGAGATCTAATTTTTTGTCCGGTTCAGGTTCTAATTTTTCAGGCGGTGAGGAGCTAACCTCAATCCCCGTAAAATCGTCCTGGACAGATTGTTTGAAACTGTTTTTTAAATTATGCAAAGAAATTTGCTGGTGAGGCAAAGTCGGTCCGGCAACCGTGGGGTCAATTTGGTCCAGGTCTATTTCCAGGGTATCGGAATAAACGGGAGCCGATTGCTGGGCGTGGTAAAAAAGCTGCTGCTGTTTACAGTATTTCTCGACAAGTTTTACTTTTTTCGGTGAACGGCCGGTCTGGCGCAGGTAAGAGAGGGTTTCTTCATCAACGGGGAAAAACCCCATGGTGGCTCCATATTCCGGGGTCATGTTAGAAATTATCGCCCGATCGGTCAACGTAAGCTTACGGGCGCCGGGGCCGAAATATTCAACATATTTACCGACCACCTGCTCCTCCCTGAGCCGGCTGGTTATATTCAAAACCAGATCCGTAGCGGTTACCCCGGCCGGAAGTTCTCCGGTCAGTTTCACCCCCACCACCTCCGGCAGGAGAATATAATAAGGTTCACCAAGCATAACAGCTTCGGCTTCAATCCCTCCCACTCCCCAGCCCATTACACCCAGGGAATTAATCATCGTTGTATGAGAATCAGTGCCCACGAGGGTATCGGGATAGAGCCAGTTTTCCCGGCCGGATCTATCGGTGCGAATTACCGGGGAAAAATATTCAAGATTAACCTGGTGAATGATTCCCGCTCCGGGGGGCACAATTTGCAAATCAGAGAACGATTCCTGGCCCCAGCGAAGAAACGAATAGCGCTCGTAGTTACGTTCAAATTCTATTCTTTCATTTATTTGGCGGGCATCCCGGGAAGCGTATTCATCGACCTGCACGGAATGATCTATAACAAGTTCGGCCGGTACCCGGGGGTTGATTCTGGTAGGATTTTCGTCAAAATCGGCCAGGGCCTCCCTGAGAGCGGCAAAATCTACCACGGCCGGAACCCCGGTAAAATCCTGCATGATGACTCTCTCGGGGTAATAAGCGATTTCCCTCCCGGCGGATGAATCCTGGTTGTATTTAAGAACAGCTTCAATATCCGCAGCAGTCACCGTTTCGCCGTCTTCATGCCTGAGCAGATTTTCAAGCAGTATTCTAACAGAATAAGGAAGAGTCGATAAATCCCCCGATAGCTGGTCATCCAGCCGGACAAGAGAATTATACCTGTATTCTTCTCCCCCGTAATCAAGTGTTCTGACCGTATCAAAACTATCTGCATTTCCGCTGTTCATTTAGTTACCTCCGAAAAAATATGAATACCTGAATTGAGTGCTTCTGAACGCTCGGAAGGTGAATATAATTTATTCCGAGTTATTCTTTCCTTCCAGACGGCTCATCAGGTAAAGTCCTGATAGAAACAGGCCAACCCCGACGCCAATATACAGGCCGCCAAGCCGGTGATCCCGGCGGAGCTTAGTTTCTCTATCCTGCAGCTGCCGCTCATAATCTCCGGATAAATAATCAACCCGGGTTACCTGTTTGTTCACGGTGGGTTTAGGACGACTGGTCCGGTAGCGCCGAAGTCCATACAGTAAAGCTCCCACGCCCAGTAAAGAAAGAATGCCATCTAATAGTTTGTCCATTTTTATCACCTCGTTTAAATTGTGTTAATTTTATCGCAATTACTGGAAATTTACAGTATATTCTATAAAATACAAACCCGGAACCTAAAATTATCCGAATATTCAAGAACTGAGGGGCCTACTCGAACAGGTTTTTATTATCTTGCCCCCTTCGGGGTTTTAAAACAAATAATTTTCTTTATTCTGAAAAAGGACAGATGAAATGATTATTAGCTGCCCTGATTGTGGTTTTGACATAGATAATTCTTTATCCCGGTGCCCCCATTGCGGCTGCCGGCTGGAAGATACAGGAGAAAAAAACGACGGGAAAAAACGTTTCAGTTACCAGGCCGCCCCCGGCTGCAGCAGTTCCTGTGGGGGTTGTATAATTTTTATTCTTGCTATATTGCTAATTATTAATTTTTTCATTCGTTTATTATTTTAGCCCCCGGCACAGGAACTACCTTGATCTGTAAATAGATTGCCGGGAAAATACATTTTAGATATAATACTTCAAAATCAGGTTCCCAATCAAAAATAGGGAGACAACCAATGACTACAGCTAAAAACCTCCAGGATAACCTGAACCAGGCGGAAGAATGGGTAAGACGTCTACGAAAATGGTCTGAAAGATTAGATTCACATCCCAGCGTCCTGGGAACAATAGCGGTTCTCAAATACATCCCTGCCAACGGAGCCCAGGCGGCCCGCCGGAAGTTGGAAAGTCTGCTGGAAGAACAGCCGCGAGCAGCCGAAGAGGTAACGATTGAAGGGGAAAGCGAACAGCATCCGGAAAAATATAACATTTTACTTGGGAATACCTATACTGAACTGATGATAATCACCCGGAAGGATCACCGTGTCCTGGTGGCCGGAAATAAAAACCAGCTTACTGTAGATCACGGTGAAGATGAAAGCGAGATATTTTACCCCAAGATGAGAGAGAAAGTCGAAAACACGTTTGAAATTGACTGGCCGGCGGGGGAGACGGCGGTTATTGATACCTACCATGCGATAAACGTTTTATTTTCAGCCGAGCTGGAAAGAGCCCGCTCTACCCTCCGCTGGGCCAACCAGGAGCAAGCAACGCTGCTGGGTCCTGCCGAATTATAAACCCGCTTTCCGACACAGTCTAAGAGCAAGGTACATAAAAAAAGGCCCGGCGACGTCCTACTCTTCCATAGCGTCGCCGCCATAGTACCATCGGCGCTGAAGGGCTTAGCTACCGTGTTCGGGATGGGAACGGGCGTTTTACCCCCTCGCTATCGTCACCGGGCGCAAGTATTTATTTAGTGTAAAAGTGTGAAAGTGTGAAACTATTACTTTTCAACTTTCATACTTGTTTCTTTCACACTAATTTGTTTTGACAATTTAATCCTGCATGGAATCGGTTAGGAACATCCCTGTGGCCAGCCTCTAAAAGAAGATATAAGAGAGGTGATCAAGCCACACGGTCAATTAGTACGGCTCGGCTTAACACATTGCTGCGCTTACACCTGCCGCCTATCGACCTGGTAGTCTACCAGGGACCTTAAGGGCCCTGCGAAGGGCCGGGATGACTAATCTTAAGGTGGGCTTGGCGCTTAGATGCTTTCAGCGCTTATCCCGTCCGTGGATAGCTACCCGGCAGTGCCACTGGCGTGACAACCGGTACACTAGCGCCACGTTCGACCCGGTCCTCTCGTACTAGGGTCAACTCCTTTCAGTCATCCTAACGCTCACGGAAGATAGGGACCGACCTGTCTCACGACGGTCTAAACCCAGCTCACGTACCGCTTTAAACGGCGAACAGCCGTACCCTTGGGACCTGATTCAGCCCCAGGATGCGATGAGCCGACATCGAGGTGTCAAACCGCTCCGTCGATATGAGCTCTTGGGAGCGATAAACCTGTTATCCCTGGAGTACCTTTTAGCCGTTGAGCGATGGCACTTTCACAAGCAACCACCGGATCACTAAGCCCT
Source organism: uncultured bacterium (assembly GCA_964555265.1). GTDB lineage: Bacteria > T1Sed10-126 > T1Sed10-126 > T1Sed10-126 > T1Sed10-126 > CAZKRS01. Next base: position 5,250 of record CAZKRS010000104.1, read on the forward strand.
GCTTTCGCACCTGCTCGACCTGTATGTCTTGCAGTTAAGCACCCTTATGCCTTTACACTCTACGCACGATTTCCAACCGTGCTGAGGGTACCTTTGGGCCGCTCCGATACAGTTTAGGAGCAAACCGCCCCAGTCAAACTGCCCATCTATCACTGTCCCCGCCCCGGCTAACGGGGCTGGGTTAGAACACCGGTGTGAAAAGGGTGGTATTCCAAGGGGGGCTCCACCTCTGCTGGCGCAGAGGGATCAAAGCCTCCCACCTATCCTGTACAGATCACACCAATATCCAATAACAGACTGCAGTAAAGGTTCCAGGGTCTTTCCGTCTTTCCGCGAGTACTCGGTATCTTCACCGAGACTACAATTTCACCGAGTCCCTCCTTGAGACAGTGCCCAAATCGTTACGCCATTCGTGCAGGTCGGAACTTACCCGACAAGGAACTTCGCTACCTTAGGACCGTTATAGTTACGGCCGCCGTTTACCGGGGCTTCAGTCA
>CAZKRS010000105.1:0-5665 GCA_964555265.1 uncultured bacterium
TCGGACATGGCCGATTATAATCTTAATGTAATCAATTGTATGATAAAATTTTGATTTATTGTAACCCTTATCAGGAAATGTTTTACTGTTTTGTAAAATGAACCGGGCAGCGGGAAGATTTTCGGTTGTTGCCGCTTGATTAAGGTATTTGTTTTTTCATGATAGACTTATAGCAGTAAAACAAACTTTTTTTATATTCAGCACCCCCTTTCGGAGGGGAACTGTTTAGCCGGAGGAATAATAACGATGAAATTGCCGGGTAAAATATATCGCTGGATTTTGCCTTTATTTCTGGCGGCTGTGTTCAGCCTGACATTATATATTGCCCCGGTTTTACCGCCGGACCGGGGTGAAATGATTTATGACTGGAGTTTGCTGGCCCTGCTGGTTTTGTTCTTGGTAATGCTTGGTTTTGTTATTCATTCGGCTTACAGGGCCGGGGAACTGCTTTATCGCGGTAAAACTACCAGCACCAACAAAATCTTCTTGATTCTCGGGTTGATGTTTTTGTTTTTTGCGGTGTTGATTGGTGGGTTAGAGCTATATTTGCGGGAGATAATTTTAGGCACCTATCCTGCCGGGCCGTTTCTGCTTCTGGCCGGGGTGGGCAGTTTGTTTGGTTGGAGATTACGGTTATCTGTTTATGATAACGGACTTAGACCTCCCGGTCGGGATTTTATTAACAAAGAAAAAACAAATTCGTTTTTGTGGCTGGATGAAGTATTCCTTTTTACGTCCTGTTTTCTTCCGCCGGGCGGCAGAATTGATTTTGAAGTTCCTCAACCGGATGTCCCGGAGATATTTAGTTATCTTTTGTCAATTTTACCGCTGCGCCAGATTAAGTCTAATAGTTACACCCCCGGGGAAGATCTTAATTCCGATGCTATAGCCGGTTATTATTTTTCATTGTTGGAGGCGAAAGAAGAGCTAACAATTAAAAATGATGAAGGTATACAGACCTGTCATAAAAAAAATAATGGTGAAACTCACAGGAAAACCTGGCCGGGAGCAGATTTTTCAAAAATAAAAAAATTACTAATAAAACTGGCTGCCGGGCAAGAAAATGAAGATAATTTCCGGGAAGGAAAAATAAAATTAAACCGGCTTGAAGACGATAAAAAAGATAAGACTGTTTCCCGGGTTATAACGGTGAATTTTAAGCCTGAGGAAGAGTTATTTGATTTAAAATTTGATGTCAATCAAAATTAATGGATTATATTTAAGTTTTTTATTGTTATTATGTAAGAAGGAAAAAGTTATTTTGGCCGGGGAATTAACAGCCTCTACAAAAAAAGGAGCAAAAAAATGATATCGGTTAAAGTACATGGAGTGGCGGTGGACGATTCACAAAAAAACTTTTTTGTTCTTCTGAACGGGAAAAATGAAGATTCTGACCGCTGGTTGCCCGTTCCCATGCGTCCCTACCAGATTCGGGGAATTATTACGGTTTTGAACGAGGGAGGATTTGAACGTCCTTTGACCCATGACCTGCTGGCCACTATTATTGATAGACTGGATGCCCGGGTTCGGAAGGTAACTCTTTCTGGCGATTCCACCCGGGAGTTAAAAGCACAGATTCAATTGGAAACCGAGGATGGAGAAGTAATAAAACGGGAAGCAACTCCCAGTGATGCCCTGGCGCTTGCCCTGCATACGGAAGCAAAAATTGTGGTTCCCGATCATATGATGGCCCGGGTGGAGCCTGATTTTATCAAAGGCGAAGCACCCCGGCCGGCAATGAGTTCAAAAATGAAAAAGTTGCAGAAAAAACTGGAAAAAGCTGTTGAAGAGGAAAATTATGAACTGGCCGCCAAAATGCGGGATCAGATGAGAGACCAGGCCCGTCGAGAGCAGGAAGCTGTTGACCTTCCCGACGATATTGATGATGAGCTTCGCCGCGCTTATTTCGGTCGTTCCGAGGAGAATTAACGACCGGCTTTCCCTTGCTTTTTTTCCTTTTTTGAAGTACCATTAAAAATTTATGCATGAATCACAATAACAATCCCGGTTTAACTTTTGACTGTTGCCCGGCAAACGGGAGGGAAAATTTTTGTTTGAATCACTGACCCGGAAAATGGATGATGTTTTAAAGAAATTTCGTGGCCGCGGTAAACTGAACGAAAAAGATGTCAAAGAAGGGCTGAAAGAAATCCGCCGGATCCTGCTGGCCGCTGATGTTCATTATTCGGTTGTTAAAAAATTTATTAATTCCGTGGAAGAAAAAGCCACCGGGGCCGAGGTCCTGGACAGTTTGTCGCCCGCCCAGCAGATTATAAAGATTGTGCGGGAGGAGCTGGAAAAAATACTGGGGGGAAGCGGGACCCCCCTGGATATCGGCCAGGCTACCCCTACGCCGGTTATGCTGGTTGGACTGCAGGGAACCGGTAAGACCACCACCTGCGGTAAAATAGCCGGCTGGTATAAACAGGAGGGCAGTGAGCCGCTGCTTTTTTCTTCCGACGACCAGCGGCCGGCCGCCCAGGAACAGCTTGAACAGATTGCCCGGGAAAATAATCTTAATATTTATACCCATGACCTGGAAAATATAGAAGATGAATTAAAAAATGCTGCTGATGAAGCTCGCCTCGAGGGGCTGAATCCGCTTGTAATCGATACGGCTGGCCGGCTTAATATTGACGAGCCGATGATCGAAGAGGTTAAACGTTATTCTGAATTACTGCCCGATATGAAAGTTTTGCTTGTCCTTGACGGTATGATGGGCCAGGAGGCCCTGCGGGTGGCTGAAGATTTTGGTGAATCAGTTTCCCTGGACGGGCTTGTCCTTACCAAAATGGAGGGTGATGCCCGGGGGGGAGCGGCTATCAGTGCCCGGGAGGTTACCGGGGTCCCGATAGTTTTTATCGGCACCGGTGAGAAAATTGATGATCTGCAGCTGTTTCATCCCGAGCGGATGGCTTCCCGGATTCTCGGTCTTGGTGATGTGATGTCCCTGATAGAGGAGGCCGAAGAAGCTGCTGATGAAGAGGAACAGAAGGAAATGCAGCAGCGGCTTATGGAGGGAAAACTTACCATTGAGGATGTTGGTAAACAGCTCCAACAGCTCCAGAATATGGGACCGATCGAGGGGATCCTGGAGAAACTGCCGGGTGGATTCCAGCTCAAGGATAAACTTCAGCAGACTGATTTTGATCCCGGGGATATTGATAAGATGCAGGCAATAATTAGTTCGATGACGCCCGAGGAGAAAAGGAATCCGGATCTGATTGACGGTTCCCGCCGGCGCCGAATTGCCGAGGGGAGTGGAACTTCTCCCCAGATGGTAAACCGGCTGCTCAAGCAGTTTAACATGATGCAAAAAATGATGAAAAAAATGCGAGATAACCAGGGAATGATGCAGAAAATGGCTTCCCAGATGGGTATGGGGGGAGGAATGGGCGGCGCAGGCCTGGGAGATTTGCTTTAAATCGCGGTATAAATTTATTGGTTGAATTAAGAGTAGGATATAATTTAGATGGTAATTCATAAGTAATTGAAGGAGTGTTAGAGATGTCGACACGATTACGACTTCAGCGCTACGGGCATAAGCAGCAGCCTTACTACCGGGTTATTGTTACCAACCGGGGCGCCGGTAGTACAGCAGGTTATATTGAAGCGCTCGGGAATTTTCGGCCCGGTTCGCCCGCCGATGAAGAAGAACTGGAACTTGATGAGGAAAGAATTATTCACTGGCTGGAAAATGGAGCTCAACCTTCAGACACAGTAAAGGATCTCCTTTCCCGGGCAGGCATTCTTGAAAAAATGGCAGGTTAAGCAGTTTTCTTGCCAGAAAATCAGGTTATAGTTGTTGGCAAAATTGTTAAACCCCATGGGATAAAAGGTGAACTGGTGGTTGAACCGTTGACCGATTTTCCCGCCGAGCGGTTTAAACCGGGCAATGTTGTTGAAACAGTTGACTCGGCTGAGTTTCCGTCCCTGACTGTTAGAGCTGTTCGGCCCCACAAGGACCGGTTGTTGCTGGTGACCGAAGAGATAAATGATCGCAACAAAGCTGAGCAGGTCCGGGACGTTGAACTGGGGGTTCGCCCGGATGAGGTAATTTTTCCGGGTGAAGATGAATATTATGGTTTTCAGCTCCTCGGGCTGGAAGTTTTTGACAAAAGCGGGGAGAAAATAGGGGTTATACGTGATATTGCCGGGGGAGAAGCAAACGACAACCTGGTAATTGAACATCCGGAGCTGGGCTTAATTGATTATCCCGCTGTTGATTCCCTGATTGAGCGGGTGGAAATTGATAATAAGAAGATATTTCTTGATCTCCCCCGGGGCTGGCAGCTTCTGGCACGGGATGGGAGAGAAGAGACTTGAAGTTTCACGTGTTGACGGTTTTTCCGGAATTTTATCAGCCTTTCCTGGAACAGGGGCAGCTGCACCAGGGAATAAAAAATGATTGCCTGGAAATAAAAACCTGGAATCTTCGCCGGTTTGCGGACGATGATTACGGCCAGGTGGACGATAGAGCTTACGGCGGTCGCTTTGGGATGGTTATGAAACCCGAGCCCTATTTCCGGGGAGTGGAAGAAATAAAAGAGCAAACCGGAGATGTGCCGGTTTTATTGATGGCCCCCGACGGGAGAAAACTTGACAATCAGGCGGCAAAAAACTTGTCTGATCGGGATGAAATTATTATCCTTACTGGGCGCTACGAGGGGATCGACCACCGGGTGAGAAAATATCTTGTCGATGAAATGTGGTCGATAGGTCCTTATATAACTCCCGGCGGTGATCTGCCGGCGCTGGTTTTTATCTCGGCTGTTGCCCGTCATGTGCCCGGAGTGGTTGGCAACCGTTTTTCGGTTCAGGCCGATAGTTTTCAAAACCGGACGCTTGCTCCGCCACATTATACCCGGCCCGCTGAATACCGGGGATATAAAGTTCCGGAGGTCCTTTTATCCGGAGATCATGGAAAAATAGAAAAATGGCGCCGGAAGAAAGCACTGGAGCGAACCCGGCGTAATTGTCCCGAATTACTTGATGAAAACAAAAACAACGATGTTCAGGAGGAGTTACAATGAAACAATCAATTAAGAACGCAATTGAAAAAGAAATTTCGACCGACGAATACCCGGCGTTTCAACCCGGCGATCAGATACGGGTTGTAACCAGGGAAAAAATTGCCGGTCTGGAAAGAAAAACCAGTTTTGAAGGAGTCTGTATATCCCGTCGCGGGGACGGTCCCGACCAGACCTTCAAGGTTCGCAAAAACAGTTTTGGAGTCGGGGTGGAAAGAATTTTCCTCCTCCATTCACCGATTGTTGAAAAAATAGAAATAGTTAGAAAAGGTAAAGTCCGCCGGGCTAAACTTAATTACCTTGCCGGCCGTTCGGCTAAGAAAGCTCGGATTAAAGAAAAAAGAGTAGACCTGGAAGAAGTTAACGCCACCGGCGAAGAAGAAAAAACCGGCAAAACCACCGAAGAGGAAGAAGCAGCAGCTGCGGCTTCCCCACCGGTTGAGGAATCAGAAGAGGAGATAGAACCAGAGGTAGCCGGGGAAACTACAGAAGAAACTGAGTCTGAAACTGAAGACGCAGAAGAGTCCAACTCCGCTGCGAAAGAAAAGGCTAAGAGCGAAACTACAGAACCGGCTGATGAAGCTGAAGAACCCGGAGCCGAGGAAGAAGATCCCGGGGAATAAATTATGCCGGAT
>CAZKRS010000106.1:0-5647 GCA_964555265.1 uncultured bacterium
TTCGGCCAGACTGCGGGCGGATTGATAGCGGCGGGTGGAAACAATATTAACTGCCACCGGATAATCCTGGAATTTCTGACAGAAAAGTTTGCTCACTTCGCCGGCCCCGAGCATAACCACTTTTTCTTCTTTAAAACCATCCATTATTTTTTTTGCCCGTTCCACGGCAATCCCGGCAATAGATCTTGAAAAATCAGGAGGAAATATTTCGGAGCGCACTTTCTTGCCGAGCTGCAGAGCGTTCTCAAAAAGCCGCCCAAGCAGACTGCCGGCGGCCCCGGCAGTATCAGCGCGGCGGTAGGCCTTTCGCACCTGCCCCAATATTTCCGCCTCACCAACCACCAGGGACTCCAGGCCGCCAGCCACCCTGAACAGATGTTCAACAGCCCCTTTTCCTTGCTTCCACTCTGAATATCCTCTGAAATTTTCAAGGTCAGCTACAGAAGATTTTAACAGCAGTTTCTCAACAGCTTTGACAGGATCATAATTTTCCGGATGGGCCAGGTAAATTTCCGTTCTGTTACAGGTTGATAAAATAACAGCGGAGAAATATTTTTTGTTGTTAATATAACTGAGTGCTTTATCCAGGTTGCAATCAGAAAAATTAATTTCTTCCCGCAACTCCAAAGGACAGTTTTTGTGGGTTACACAAAAGGCGGAAAGTTTCTTCATTTCAGGCCCCGATCTTTTCTACTGCTGGCAATCCGAACAAATGCCGTATAAAACCAGGCGGTGTTTTTTCAGTTCAAATTCTTTTGCACAGGCCAGCTCCTCCTGCAGCTCTTCTATCCGGGGACTTATAACCTCCTCGTAATGACCGCATTCCAGGCAGACCAGATGATCGTGATGTTCATGGCCCGGCAGCAGTTCATAACGAGTGGCGCCCTCCTCAAGATGCAGCGCCCGGCAGATACCGGCGTCGGTGAACAGATTCAAGGCCCGGTATACGGTTGCCTGGCCAATCTCGGTGTATTTACTACTGACCTGCCGGTAGAGCTCATCCGCTGTCAGGTGCCGTCCACTGGTCAGGAAAACTTCCAGAATCTGGCGGCGTTTTTCGCTCCGGCGCAGGTTTTCACGCTCCAAATATTCATCCAGTATTTGCCCTGGATCTTCAGAAACCATAATGATTACCTCGTTTCGATATTTAATTTGTTCCCGGAACCTGTTACCTTAATACTAACCTTAAGCACGGCTAAGAAAACAAATGGCTGTAAAAAGTGAGTTTCAATATTTTTATAACCCTTCAGAAATTTCGAGGTTACCATATAAAAGTGTATCACCATAACCTGATTTTAAAAGAACACCGCTTATCAAAGGAGGTGATTGAAGAACAACAGTTGACAACCGGAAAGGTATAACCTATACTTAACTAAGTTAATTAAGTTTAACAATATTAAGGGAGATGACAAAAGATGAATATAGCTGAGGATTTCACGGAATTGATTGGAAGCACTCCCCTGGTTCGAATTAACAGCATCGGCGAAGACGACCGGGCAGATTTAATTGCCAAACTGGAGTTTTTCAATCCCGCCTCCTCGGTCAAGGACAGGATCGGCACCTCAATGATCCTGGAGGCTGAGGAAAACGGTAAAATTGATACCGATACCATAATTGTCGAACCAACGAGCGGCAACACGGGGATCGGGCTGGCCTCGGTCTGCGCTGCCCGCGGTTACAGCCTGATACTAACCATGCCCGAATCAATGAGTAAAGAGCGACGTTCACTGCTGAAAGCGCTGGGGGCCCGACTGGAACTAACGCCGGCCGAAGAAGGAATGAGGGGGGCGGTTAACCGGGCGGAAGAAATTGTCCGGGAAAACCCCAACAGCTTCATGCCCCAGCAGTTCAAGAACCCGGCCAACCCGAAAATCCATTATGAAACCACGGGGCCGGAAATTTGGGAAGATACCGCCGGCGAGGTGGATATTTTTGTTGCCGGAATAGGCACCGGTGGAACAATCTCCGGGGCCGGAAAATTCTTGAAGGAAAAAAATCCGGAGCTTGAGCTGGTGGGAGTCGAACCCGCTGAATCCCCCGTGCTCACCGGTGGTGAAGCCGGCCCTCATATGATCCAGGGGATTGGCGCCGGTTTTGTCCCTGAAATTCTAAAGACGGATCTGCTGGACGATGTTCTCCGAATTAAGGACGCGGATTCCCTGGCCATGGCCAGAAAAATAGCGGCTCGCGAGGGGCTGCTGGTTGGTATTTCTTCAGGAGCCGCACTTACCGCTACCCTGGAGGTTGCCAGGCGCGAAAAAAACAGGGATAAAACAATAGTAACCGTATTTCCCGACGCCGGCGAGCGTTATCTGAGCACTACACTTTACGAGGAGGTATGAAACTAAATGAAACTGAAAGTAAACGGAGAGACGGAGGAACTGGAAGGGGAAGAAATTACCATCAATGAACTTTTAGAGAAACTGGAAGTTGACATGCCGGACATGGTTTCCGTGGAATTGAACGGGGATGTTCTTTCCCGTTCGACCTATGACAAGAAGAAAGTGACGGCGGGCGATGAAGTAGAATTTCTATATTTCATGGGAGGCGGTTAATGATGGAAGATCTTGAAACCGAACTCGTGCGCCCCCCCGACCTGCCGGCGGGCGGAAAAAGTCTTTCCCCACCGGTCCATCATTCGACCGCCTTTGCCCAGAAAAACGGCAAACAGCTGGAGAAAGTTTTTGCCGGCCGGGAATTTGGTTATGTTTACACCCGGCTTGGCAATCCGACACTGAGCGGCCTTGAGCAGAAAATAACCCGGCTCGAGGATGGTATTGGCGGCGTCAGTGCTCCCTCGGGAATGGCGGCAATAACCGGTACTGTTTTAACTCTTGCCCGGGCGGGCGGCCATATTGTCGCCGCCAGCAGCCTGTTTGGCGGTACTTATGAGCTTTTTTCCAAAATTTTACCTGACTACGGAATTACGACAACATTTGTCGAAGCAACCAAACCCGGCCAGTTCAAAGAAGCTGCCCAAGATAATACCAGGTTATTTTTTGTTGAAACTATCGGTAATCCACGGCTTGATGTCCCGGACCTGGAAAAGATATCAGCTGTTGCCGCCGGTCATAAACTGCCCCTGGTGGTTGATAATACCTGCGCCACGCCGGTGCTAATGAAACCGGGAAAAATAAATGCGTCACTGGTAGTTCACTCAACAACCAAATTTATAAACGGCCATGGCAACGCCATTGGCGGAATAACGGTGGACACCGGTCGTTTCGACTGGGAAAACAACCCTCACCTGGTCGAGTCTAAAGAAAAACAGGGGGATTTTGCTTTTATAGCCGAACTGCGGCGGCGGGCTTATACACATTTTGGACTTTGCCAGTCGCCAGCGGACGCCAGGGATACCCTGGTCGGACTCGAAAGCCTGCAGGTGCGTATAGACAAGCAGTGTCAAAACTCACTGGAGTTGAGCAAACATCTGAAGAAACTACCCCAAATTGAAGAAATGAGTTATCCGGGCCTTGAAAATCATCCCGACCACGAGGTGGCCAGGAAGCAGTTTGGAGATAAGTTCGGAGCTATAATAACCGTGAAATTAGAAAATAAGGAACAATGTTTTGAATGCCTAAAAGAGCTGGAAATACCTTTTAACGCCGTAAATATTGGAGATACCAGGACGCTGGTTATCCACCCGGCTTCCACTATTTACCGCAACTCCTCCAGAAAAGAAAAAAAACTGGTGGGAGTTACAGACAACATGCTCCGGATATGCGTGGGGCTTGAAAATATCAAAGATTTGAAAGCCGATTTTGAACGGACGTTGCAAAAAATTTAACAATTGATTTTGTTCGATTAACTCAGGATGTGAAATTTATGGTTCTTAAAGAGGAAATTGATCTTGAAAGGCTTCGGGAACTAAAACCAAAAAAACTGTTGAAAGAAGTTTTCGATCGTTTTGGCGACCGGGCGGCGATTGGAACCAGTTTTCAGAAGACCGGGACTGTAATTGTTGATTTGACCAGCCGGGTGGTTGATGATTTCCGGGTTTATTTTATTGATACTCTGCGCCACCCGCCGGAAACCTACGAGTTTATAGGTCAGATAGAGGAAAAATACGGCATTGACGTCGAAATATACAAACCGGACGAAGAGGAACTTAAGCAACTGCTTGAAAAACAGGGCCAGCACGGGCATCTATTTTCTGTTCAAGAAAGAAAAAGATGCTGCCGGGTACGAAAAACCAATCCCGCCCAGCGGATCGAAAGGGAACTGACGGCGACCATAAGCGGGCTGCGGGCCGACCAATCCTCGCACCGGGAGGGAAATTTCCGCCGGGTATTCTGGCAACCCCGGGAGGACAACCAGCCGCTTTTGAAGGTCAATCCTCTCTTCAAATGGACCGAGGAAGACCTGAACGAATATATTGAAGAAAAAAACCTGGATATTCATCCCCTTTACGACTACCGTTCCGAACAGGGGGAGGAGTATAAAGTTATCGGCTGTGAGACCTGTCACTTCCCGGTCCAGGAGGACCGCGACAAGCGAGCCGGTAAATTTCCCTGGGAGAAAAGTGAAAAAGAATGTGGACTGCATTATACTGACGGCGGAGGTATTTAAATGGATTTCAGCGAAGAACAGATGGAACGTTACAGCAGACATATAATCCTGCCTGAAATGGGAGGAAAAGGTCAGAAAAAACTTCTGGACGCGGAGGTCCTCGTGGTGGGGGCCGGCGGGCTGGGAGCCCCGGTCCTCTACTATCTGGCTGCGGCCGGAATAGGAAAACTGGCGTTTATGGACAGCGACCGGGTTGAACTTTCCAACCTGCAGCGCCAGATAATCCATTTTACGGAGGATGTGGGCGACGATAAATCTAAATCGGCCGCGGATAAACTGGGCAAGCTCAACCCGGATATACAACTTGAACCGATGCAAAAACGTCTTACGGATCAGAATGCTCTCGATGTTGTTGACGATTATGATTTCGTTGTCGACGGCACCGATAATTTCAGCACGAAATTTCTGATTAACGACGCCTGTGTTTTATCAGCCACCCCCTACTCTCATGCCGGGATCCTCAGGTTCCAGGGCCAGGCTTTCAGCCACAGGCCAAAAACAGCATGTTTGCGCTGTCTTTTTCCCGATCCCCCTGATCCAGACAATGTTCCCTCCTGCCGGCAGGCCGGAATCCTGGGCGTTGTTGCCGGGATGCTGGGAACAATCCAGGCGGCGGAAACCCTGCGCTACTTCCTGGACGTGGGGGAACTTCTGTACAATTCCCTGCTGATGGTCGAAGTGAAAAGTATGGATTTCAGAAAGGTAAAGGTAAATCAAAACGAAGATTGCCCCGTGTGTGGCGATGATCCAAAAATAACCGACCCCCGGGAGATCAATTATGAAGAACCCGTCTGTGAGTTCTGAAGCGCCGGAAAAACTAATTTTGCCGGATCAGCAACGGGAAGAAATTATCGCCCACTGCCGGCAAGAGGCACCGGTGGAAGCCTGCGGGCTTATCTCCGGCCAGAACGAAGAATGCGAGGTAGTCCACCGGATGACCAACGCCGATGGGGAAAAAGATCACTATATGATGGACCCGGAGGAACAGTTTGAACTGTTTAAAAAACTCCGGCAAACGGATCAAGAAGTCGTGGCTATCTACCACAGCCATCCTCACACCGAGGCTTATCCCTCACCG
>CAZKRS010000107.1:0-1741 GCA_964555265.1 uncultured bacterium
AAATAGTTGAAAAAGCGACGGTGTTAACAATTCATGCCGATTTAAATGATTCCACCCGCCATCTTTTCAGGGACAATGTTTTCAACCGAATGCCGGATTCTGCGCTGCTAATAAACACCGCCCGGGGAGAAATGGTAGACCCGGACGACCTGGCCGCGGCCCTGGACAGGGGAGAAATTTCCGGTGCCGCCCTGGATGTTTTCCCGGCAGAACCCCCCGGAAAATCCTCAGACTATTTAAAGAAAAACAACCTGCTTGTAACCCCCCACTGTGCCGGATTTGGCCCGGGGTTGCTCAAAGAATTGAGAGAAGAACTTATCAGCACCGTGAATTCTTTTTCCAAAGGAGAAAAATTACCCTATGAAATTGAACCATACAGTCAAAAACAGCTCCAAAAACTCACCCTCCAGGCTGAAAAAATGCAAAAATGACAACTGACAAAGTAATTACTGCTTTCCTGGTCAAAGACGATAAAATTTTACTGGTCAAACGAAGCCCGGAGGTTGGCACCTACAGCGGCCGGTGGTCGGCAATAAGCGGTCACCTGGAAAAAAGCCCGCTTCAACAGGCCAAAACTGAACTCCGGGAAGAAACGGGGCTATCCAATGAAGATTTCAAACTGGTTAAAAAAGGGGACTTTTTAAAAATCAAAGACCGGTCAAAGAAAAGAAACTGGATTGTATATCCATTTCGTTTTAAACTGGTTAATGAAAAAACAATAGAACTTAACCGGGAAAATACCGAATACCGGTGGGTAAAACCGGGAAAAATAAGAGAATTGAAGACCGTTCCGAATTTAGAAAAAACCTGGGAGAGAGTACAATGAATAAACAAGAACAGATTCATCCGCAGGCGGATAAACTGGAAGAATTATTCCGGGAAATAAAAGAGGACCGCTCCCGTGGTTCGCGGGAACTGTCGGCACTACTTCTTGAAGAGATGCTCCTCTGGAGCCTGGAGATCGAACAGGTTAGTAAAAACCAAATAAAAGAAATATGCCGGCAGCTGACCCGGCTGAGGCCGGAGATGGCCGCTATCGCTAACAATGGTTACCTGCTCTGGGACCGGTTCTGGGAAAACCAGGATAATAAATCCGCCCTCCAGTCTTTCCGCGAAGCACTGCGTAATTTACGGTCCGAAGAAGAAAAAACAGACCAGCAGCTTGTAAAATATGCTCAAAACAAAAACTTGAACGACGCCGATGTGATGACTTTCAGCCGTTCCAGCACCGTGCTTATGCTGATCAATGAACTGGAGTCGATCAAGAAAACGGTAGTTCTGCACTCCTATCCCGGCGAAGAAGGAATAGATACCGCTGAAGATCTGACAGAAAACACCGACGTTACTTTTGCTTATGACATGGAAGCGGGGTATTTTTTGCCCCGGGTGGATGCACTTTACCTGGGCGTAGATACGCTCCTGCACGACGGGTCTATTGTGAATAAACTTGGTTCCCGCCTGCTCGCCCGCTCGGCTGTTGACACTCCGGTCCGGGTGGTTACCGATGTCTACAAATTTGCCCCCGTGGATAAAGTGGCCACCGAACCCCGGTATCCCTCCCCCAACGATCTTACTGATTCTCTGAAACGACAGCATCCTATTTTTGAAACGATCCCCGCCCGGCTGATCGATACCTATCTGACTAACCGGGGCTGCTTTTCGAGCCCCCGGGAGCTTTTAAAAAGCATCAGCGACCTGAAAGAAGCACACGAGGGGCTGGAATAAAACTCGAGCAAGCGAG
>CAZKRS010000107.1:1841-5517 GCA_964555265.1 uncultured bacterium
CTTGCGAACTTGCGAGCAGGCGAAAAAACAAAGTCAGAGGCAAAGCTGGAACGCGAAGGCGCAAAGGTATAAAACTCGAGCAAGCGAGCTTGCGAACTTGCGAGCAGGCGAAAAAACAAAGTCAGAGGCAAAGCTGGAACGCGGAGGGAGGGTAAGGATGTATGGGGGGGAGGCGCTAAGAAGTAATGAGGTTTTCAACCAGCAACCAGGAACCAGAAACAAGAAACTGATTTTCCCTTAGGGCCTGCAGGGTCGACATAACAGGTTTGTTATTTCGTTGGTAGGAGCAGGGAGACGGCAAAGATGGCGGTAGAAAGAAGGACTATTGTGGCTCCCGGGGGAACATCGACGTAATAGGAAATAATTACCCCGCCGATTGTAGCGGTGATTCCAAAAACGACTGCCAGGAGCATCATGATGTTAAAACGGCGGCTAAGCTGATGAGCGGCGGCTGCCGGGGTGACCAGCAGGGTGGAAACCAGCAAAATTCCTACGACCCGGATGGAGGCAACGATGGTAACAGCTATCAGGCCGAGAAGTAAATAATATAAAAAAGATTCTTTAACTCCCACTACCCGGGCCTGCTCCGGGTCAAAAGAAATAAATATTAAATCCTTGTAAAAGAGAATAACCAGCCCCAGCACACAAACACTCAAAAACAATGTCATATAAAGTGTCGCCGGAGTAACAGCAAGTATACTCCCGAAAAGATACCCGAAGAGGTCGACTGTATACTCATCAATTAAACTGATGAAAATAATCCCCAGGGCCATGGTGGAAGTAAAATAAATTCCGATTGCCACGTCCTCTTTGATCCGACCGTGACGGGTGGAATAGCCAACCAGCCAGGCAACCAGCAGGCAGAAAAAGAGAGCGGAAAACAGAGGATTTATCCCCACCAGCACTCCAAAAGCAACCCCGCCAAAGGCGGAGTGAGCTATCCCGGCTCCGATAAAAGGAAGATTCCTCAAAACCACAAACACTCCCACGACAGCGCAGACAACACCTACCAGGCTGCCGGCAATTAGGGCCCGGCGCATGAAAGCATAGGTAAACAGTTCAAGTCCCATCAAAATCTCCACCGTCATGGGAAAGATGTGCATGAGGAAAAACGGAAGCGTGTTCGCCATACATTTTTTCAATTACCTCATCATTCAATACTTCTTTCGGTGAACCATGAACAATCAGCCGGCGGTTGAGGCAGGCCACTAAATCGGCATGACGAGCAACTACGCCAACATCGTGGGAAACAAGAACCACGCTGACTCCTTCATCAACAAGTTCGTGCAGAAGTTCATAAAAACTTTCGCTGGTGTTGAAATCCACGCCGGTTGTAGGCTCATCCAGCAGCAGCAATTCCGGTTCCGACGCCAGGGCCCGGGCAACAAAAACCCGCTGAAGCTGACCGCCGGAAAGTTCGCTTATCGGAGTGTGCGCTTCTTCAACCATCCCCACCCGTTCAAGCGCTCCTCGAGCTGATTTATAATCTTCTTGCCCCGGTAAATGGAACAATCCCACCCGACCGTAACTGCTCATCAAAACAACCTGCAAAACATCAACAGGGAAATTCAAATCCACGGGCATCCCCTGGGGCACGTAACCCAGCCGATATCTTTCTTCCCCCAATCGGTCGGAAGGGCAACCAAAAACCTGCACCCGGCCCGAGTCCAGGGGGAGCAAACCCAGGATAGTTTTTATGAGGGTGGTCTTCCCGGAACCATTGGGACCGATTAAAGCATAAAAAGAGCCCGGAGGAATCTCCAGGTTAATATTATCAAGAACCAGTCTACCTCCCCGGTAGACGGTTGTTTCTTCCAGTTTTACCAGCGGTTGATCCATCAATTTGCCCCTGTTACAACAAAATAAAATCAAGTAGTGCCTGGTCACAGTCGAAAATGTGACCGTATTTTATCGTCATTCGGGTTTTGGGTTTAAGGCCCAACGGGCCGGCATATCGTAGCCCGGGGTGTAAACCCCGGGTTTATCGGTATAAAGATTTAAGGCCTGAAGGGCCGACATAACAGTTTTTTGTTGTTTCGCCTTTTTCAGAGTTTTATTTTTTGCGTTTAGCTCCACGCTCCACTCCCCATGCGCCATGCGGTTTTAGGTTTTATAAATTATTTCGCCCTTTCAGGGCTTACTTTCTGTAAATCCTTCACCCCAGGGCTCACGCCCTGGGCTATGGGTATGTCGCCCTTTCAGGGCTAAAAAACAAGTATTAACGGTTTAAAAGGTTTACTTTAACTTTCTAACTTTTTAACTTTCATACTTTCTAACTGTTTTTATGTCGCCCCTTCGGGGCTTGAAAACACGAAACAACCCGAAAATTCAACTGTGACTGAACAGTAGTTGCAGTTCAAAAACTTTCGGAGTGAACTCTTTAGTTTAAATAACGTTCCAGTTCTTCCAGGTTATAATTCATCAGTTGAAGGTAGGTCTGCCGGCCGGTCGCGCCTCCCAGGGGATCAATAACTCCCACCTCGCTACCAGTTTCCGCCGCCAGCAGTTCCGCAAACTGACGGTTGGCCTGGTGTTCGGCAAACACAGCGGGTATTTCATACTCATCAATAATTTTGATTAATTTTTGCAAATGGGAGGCAGAAGGTTCCTGGCCGTGAGTCTGTTCAATTATTCCGGCCACCTCAAGATTATACCGGCGGACAAAATAATTCCAGGCAGCATGATGGACCACCAACCGGCGGTGTTTCCAGTTTTCTATTCGCCGGCGGGCCTGGCGGTCGAATTCTTCCAGTTGATACAGATATTCTTCCATATTGGTTTCAAAATATTCTTGATGTTCCGGAGCAATTTCTACCAGGGCCTCAGTTATCTTTTTAACCTGCCTCCGGGCCAGCCGGGGATCAAGCCAGACATGCGGATTGCCCCGGTGGTGGCCATTATGATCGTTTTTTTTAGAATCCAAAAGCTCCATACCGGCAGCGGTATCCAGAATTTTCAAGCCGGGATTTTCAGCGGACTCAACTGCATCATCTGCCCAGTATTCCAGGCCGGCTCCATTAAGAACCAGCAGGTCGGCTCTACTTAAAAATCGCATCTGGACGGGACGAAGTTCATAAGTATGAGGACTGGCTCCCGGGGGGACGATTGTTTTAATTTCTACAAACTCCCCTCCCACTTGCTCAACAAAATCAGCCAGGGGGGGAATACTGGCGGCTACCCGGATTTGCTCTGTTTGCTCAAAGCCTCCGCAACCACTCAGAAAGATAAGAATCATCAACCAGGCGACATATTTTTGCATGGGATTACTCCAGAAATTTCCTCAAAATACAGACGGCATATTCATAAACCAGATTGACAGGTTAAGATAAAATGCATAACAGAGCCAGGCCAGGTAAAGAATTATAATCAGCCCGGCCGTTTTCTGAATAACCCAAAAATAAAATCCAGTTATTGCAACTAAAACAAGCAAAATCGAAAGAACAATAATTCCGCCAGTTATTGACTGCAGACCAAAAAAAACGGGAGAATAAAGGGCGTTCAGGACAAGTTGAGCGAGGAAAAAGCCAGTAGCTTCTTTCCTGAATTCAGAAATCAAACCCCGGCTCCAGACCAGGTAGGCGGCACACCCCAGAAGTGTGTAGAGACTGACCCAGACAACCGAAAATACCCAGCCCGGGGGAACCCCGGGGGGTTTGACCAGCGAATCATACCACTG
>CAZKRS010000108.1:0-5500 GCA_964555265.1 uncultured bacterium
GAAAAACCTAAACCCGTGGCTCTGATACTGGATGTGCGCGAAGAGGATTTTGTAAAACAGTATCCCGATATTAAGAAAAAATTTTCCGCGCCGGAAGTTGAACTCCAGGTCCTGTTTCTGGAGGCGAGTGACGAGGAACTGTTAAACAGATACCGCGAATCCCGCCGTCTCCATCCCCTGGCTGATA
This sequence comes from uncultured bacterium, assembly GCA_964555265.1. GTDB lineage: Bacteria > T1Sed10-126 > T1Sed10-126 > T1Sed10-126 > T1Sed10-126 > CAZKRS01. The sequence continues at coordinate 188 of CAZKRS010000108.1, forward strand.
AAGGGGATCTGGAAGAAGCAATAGATGTTGAACGTAAGATGCTCAGACCGGTCCGCTCGGATGCCGATATGGTCGTGGATACCACCCGGGTTAATCCGCATCAGTTCAAAGGTCTGCTTATTGACCTCTGTCACCCGGATACCCAGCAGCGGTTTGTTCTTGTGCTGACAAGTTTCGGTTTTAAATACGGTGCGCCCCGGAACCTTGATTTTCTGTTTGATTCCCGGTTCCTGGCCAACCCCCATTATGAGACCGAGCTGAAACCGTTCAGCGGTCTGGACACGGAAATAGAAGAGTTTATGGAAGAAGACAGCCATACTGAAGAATATTTGGAAAGACTTCAAGAATTGCTGGGTTACCTGACAGAACTGTACATGAATACCGATAAAACGGCTTTGTTCACGGGACTGGGCTGCACGGGTGGACGTCATCGTTCTGTTTACCTGGCAAATCAGCTCCAGGATTATTTTTCGGACCGTAAATTTAAAGTTGTTACAGTCCACCGGGATATAAACAAAGGGGGTTAAACCATCTGGGACTGGTTGAAACCCGGACTTGGTTTGAAACGGTGGGGAGCGGTCATAATATCTGGCCTGCTTGTTTTATCGGCGGGGTTAAGCGGAATTCTCGACGCGGTTATTCCCCCGGTTACGGGACTGGGAGTTCGTTTTTACCTGTTGACCGGACTCGGGGTTATTTTAATTGCCGGCGGTTTTATCGGGTTGTTTTATGTCCTGGTTAACCGTCTGCATTCCGGTAGAGAACCGGTTATAAGTAAGTTGACCCGGGCTTCAAGACGCGGCTGGGGACCAAAAATTGTGGCCCTGGGCGGGGGAACGGGACTTTCAACAATATTACGGGGTTTAAAAAATATAACCGCCAATATAACGGCGGTGGTTGCGGTGACAGATGACGGGGGCAGCAGCGGCCGTCTCCGCCGGGAGTTTGATGTTCCGGCTCCCGGTGATCTGCGTAACTGTCTCGCCGCCCTGGCCCCGGAGGAACGGAGCCTGTCGGAGTTATTTTCTTACAGGTTTAAAAAGGGCGGTGAACTTGAAGGACATTCGGTCGGTAATATCCTCCTGACGGCTCTTGCCGATCTATACGGGGGGTTCCCCGAGGCGGTCCGGGCCTGCTCGGAGGTGCTGGCAATTGAAGGCCGGGTGATGCCGGCAATGCTCGGCTGTCCGGAACTGAAAGCTGAATTTGCTGACGGGCTGACTACTCGCGGCGAATCTGCAATCGCGGCCGCGGGGAAACAGATAAAACGGCTGGATGTGGTCCCCCGGCCCCTGGAGACTAACCCCGAGGCAGTAAGCGCGGTGGCTAACGCCGAGCTGATTATCGCCGGGCCGGGCAGTCTATATACGTCGATTATTACCAACTTTATGGAGCCGGAACTCTGCCGGGCAATCAATTCGGCTGACGCTCCGCTGGTATATATATGTAATTTGATGACCCAGGCCGGTGAAACTGAAAATTTTTCGGTCAGTGATCACCTGCAGGTTTTTCAAGACCTGCCTCCGGAACCGGTGAAATTTGACCATGTGCTTGTTAATACCCGCCGGCCGCCCCGGGGATTGCTGGAAGAATACAGCCGGGAAGGGGCCCGGCCGGTGAAATTTGATTATGATTCTTTGAAGAAGATGAATGTGAATATTCACGCCGACGATTTTCTTGAACCCGGCCAGCATCTGCGGCATGATCTTAAAAATGTTATCGAACACCTGGAAATTATCCTGGACGGCAGGTGGAGTGACAAATGGAAAAGCAGGAGTTAACAATTACCAGTCCCACGGGTCTGCACGCCCGTTCGGCCCGGATAATCGTGGATGAACTGCAGGAATTTGAGTCCGACATTATACTGGTGAATAACGATGTGGAAGCTGATGCCGGTAGTATACTGGAGCTGATGATGCTGGCGGCAGCCCCCGGCGATACTCTCCAGGCCCGGGTGGAAGGTTCGGATGAGGAGAAAGCGATGGAAACCCTGGTTAAACTGTTCGAAAGGGAGTTTGGCGAGCATGAATAATACACTCTTTTCAGGACGTTCGCTTGCCCCGGGGATTGGTATCGGCCCGGCTTCTCTGCTGCCCGAACCCAGGTTTGATATGAAGGATGTAAAAATAATCCCCGGTGAGACGGAAGCAGAAATCAAACGCTTTTACCGGGCACTTGAAGAAACCCGCCAGAAAACCCATGAACTGAAGGAAGACGTTACCGACACCCTGTTCGAACAGCTCGGCGAGTTGTTCTCCGTCCAGGAACTGGTCCTTAAGGATCAATCGTTTACCTCCCGGGTTGAAAATGAGATAAAAGAAAATTACCTCTGTGCGGAGTCGGCCATTATTAACGCTCTGCGCGAGCTTAACGATGAATTTGTGGAGCGAACGAAAGGGGGCCGGCTGGAGTCGAGAACGATTGATTTCTTGGACGTCGGTATGCGGTTGCTTGACCACATGGGCGCTCCCGTGGCCCGGCGCCAGATTCCAAACGGCGGGGTGCTGGTGGCTCGTAATATTGCCCCCAGCATTGCGGTGAGTCTTGATAAATATGACATCGACGGTCTTGTTATCGATGAGGCCGACCGCAGTTCTCATACCGCTGTCGTTGCCCAGGCCCTGGAGATCCCTACTGTGGGAATTTTTGACGATGAATTTTATGAAAATATAGAGGCGGGAATGCAGATTGTCGTCGGGGCGAACCAGAACCGTGTTATTGTCAACCCCTCCTCGGAAGTTATTGATACCTACCGCCGGGCCCAGGAACAATTTTTCCAGTTTACCAGTGAAATCAGGAAAAAAACCGGGGATCTGGCGGGTGCCGATCTGCCGATCATAGTCCGGGGTAACCTTGGTTTGCTGGCCGAGGTTCCCCTGCTTAAAAAACAGAAAGGAGCCGGAGCCGGGCTGGTGCGAACCGAGTTTCTATTCATGGGAAGTTCTGATGAATTTCCCACCGAAAACCGGCAGCTCAAGACATACAGACATTTAAGCAATTCGCTGGCTCCCGAGACGGTAACGCTGCGTACTTTTGATGTTGGCGGAGATAAAACAACTTATTCCGAACCCCCGGAAGTTGGCGGCCGGGGGGTTTACCGGACTCTTTTTGATCGGGAGGTTATTGTCAATCAACTCCGGGCCATGGTTCGGGCTCACCAGGATAATAAAAATATAAGAATTTTACTCCCCCTGGTGGGTTCTATCTCGGAAATTATCAAGGTGCAGAAAATTCTTAAGGAATTAAGTGATGAAAACAACTGGGAACTGCCGGATTTTGGAATCATGGTCGAAGTTCCGTCTATTGTATTCCAGCTGGATAAAATTCTTGGTCTGGTGGATTTTTTAAGTATTGGAACTAACGATCTGCTCAATTATCTCCTGGGGTCCGATAGGTTTGCCTCTGAAAATGCTGATTCGGTTGATTTTCCCGATCCGGTTCTATTTAGATATATCCGGGATGTGGTTGAACCTTCCCGAACGGAAGCTATCCCGGTGGCGGTATGTGGTGAGATAGCCGCCAATCCAATCTACACTCCCGTGCTGATCGGTCTTGGACTGTCCGAACTCAGCCTGGCCCCGATGCGTATGCCCGAGGTGAAGCTGGTTGCCAGTAACTGCGACCTCGATAAAGCCGGGGAGTTTGCCCGGGATGCCCTCCAGCTGACTGATCGTAAGAAATTATCGGTCTGGGTCCGCAACACCCTTGGTCCTTATGTTCAAAAAATATTGCATGAATATGAAATTCCGGAGGAGAGCAGACGGTTTGATTATTTTGAACAGGAGGAACCTAATAGCAGAAAGGGCTGATTGACAGTGGGCAGACTTAAAAAACTTATTAAAAAGCATGACTCGGAAAATTTTCTCCAGTGGCTGGAAGAGTTTCCAATCCAGGTTCGCGAAAGTGTGGACCTGGCCCATCGCCAGGAATTCACAGGTTTTGATGTTAATAAGGTTGTTGTCGGTGGCATGGGAGGTTCGGGTATAACAGGGGATTTGCTGGCCGCTTATGCCGGCCCCGAATTATCGGTTCCTATCCGGGTTAACCGCCATTACCGGTTGCCGGGCTGGGTGGATGAACAGACTCTTTTTATCGGTGTCTCCTACTCGGGTAACACCGAAGAAACCCTGGCCATGTTTGAAGATGCCCGCCACCGGGATGCTTCCTGTCTGCTAATTACCAGTAACGGTGAGATGGAAAATATAGCCCGCCAAAAAAATTACCAGTATATAAATATTCCTGCCGGACAGCCTCCACGGGCCTCGGCCGGCTATCTGTTTATACCCCTGCTTTTTGCTCTTGATAACTCCGGGTTTGCTGTTGCTCCCTCCCCCCGGGCGATCGATGAAGCGGTGGGTCTTTTGGAAAAACAGGTGATGGAATTTGCTCCTTCCGCTGCTGATAACCGGGCTTTTCAACTGGCTGAAAAAATTTATGATCGAATTCCGCTTATTTATGGAAGTCAGGATTTAACAGCTCCCCTGGCCCTGAGGTTTAAAAACCAGTTGAATGAGAACGCAAAGATGCTGGCGGTTGCCAATGAATTGCCGGAACTCAATCATAACGAAATCATGGGCTGGGAACAGCTTGAAGAGGCCGGTGCTGCCGGGGGTGTTCTTATCCTCAGGGATAAAGAAGAACATGACCGGATTAAAAAACGATTTAAGATCAGCCGTGAAATTCTGGAGGAGAAGGTTGATTTTGTTGAAGAGGTCCACGCCCTTGGCTCCAGCCGTTTTGCCCGTTTTCTTACCTTGATGTTGACCACCGATTACATAAGCTATTATACCGCTCTCCTCCGGGGGGAAGACCCTTCCGATATAAGCTCCATCGAACGCTTGAAAAAAAGGTTAAAATGAACAAAAAACCCGTGGTTGCGGTTGATATCGGGGGAACTACCATCCAGGCCGGTTATTCGGCATCCGGGGAAAAATTTGACAAAACATGGAATTTCAAACGGGCAGATTATCCCGCTCCCGCCGACTGGCTTGAGGTGATGCTGAGCAAAGATGAAGCTCTATCTGAATGCCGGTGGGCGGTAGGGGTTCCCGGTTCGGTGGTTAACGGCCGGGAGGTTGAAGAAACACCGAATTTGTCCGGAAAATGGACCGGCGTTTCTATTCCGGAATCCCTGCAGAAATTTGGGCTTGACTGGCAGCTTGAAAACGACGCCAACCTGGCAGCGCTCGGGGAGGCTTATTTTGGCGGTGGAACCGGCGTTCAACATCTTGTCTGCGTAACCCTGGGGACGGGCGTGGGAGCAGGAATAATTATTAACCGTAGCCTGTATACCGGCGGCTCAGGTGCTGCCGG
>CAZKRS010000109.1:0-5374 GCA_964555265.1 uncultured bacterium
TATAACCCAGGGTTTACACCCTGGGCTGTTTTTATTCCGGCCTTTCAGGCCTTAAAAAATATTACACTTCTAGTCCAGAGCGTGAGTTATTTGGCCAGTTGCCTGGTTAGCTAGCTTTCAGCTTTGAACTTTTAGCTTTCAGCTGTATTTATTTCGGCCTTTCAGGCCTTTGGTATCTACACAATGCTCCTACTTTTCACAACGGTATTTGGGCTGTTACTTTTGTTCCTTTCCCCGGGGTGGACTCCAGGGTCAGGCGGCCTTCGAATTCATCTTCTACAACCCTGTGAGCCAGGGACAGACCAAGACCCATGCCCTCCTCCCGGGTGGAATAGAAAGGATCAAATATTTCCTCCTGTTTTTCTTTTTCAATTCCCTCCCCGGTATCGGCAAACTCTATGAGCAGCTGCCCGGCGTTGGTTTTCTGCAGCTTCAAATCGATTTCATCGCCGTTGCTGCAGGCTTCAACGGCGTTCTGGAGGATATTTCTGAGAGCCATCCTGAACCGGTTTGGATCCCCGTTCAACTCTATTTTCTCTTCCAGCCCGATATCCAGGTCTAAATCTATCTTTTCGGGCAATTCCAGTTCATCTATTATTTCCCAGCAGGTATCAATAGGATCAAAATCCCGGCTCTCCAGGACCGGTTTTTCCGCATACTGGACAAACCGGGAGATCATATTATCAATTTTACGATAACTGCGCCTTATTTTTTTAATAAGTTTTCTTTTCTCATCATCAATCTCTTCCAATTTCTCATCCAGCAGGGATACAAACCCGGACAGACTGCCGAGGGGGTTGCGAATCTCGTGGGCCAGGCCGGCCGCCATCTCCCCAAGAGCGAGCAGGCGCCGGCGACGTTCAGCCTCCTGCTGCAGCTCCCTTAGAGGCGAGAGGTCGGACATAACCATCACCCAGTATTGCTCGCCCGAGCGGCTGGTTCGGTTTATTGCCAGGTCTACGGGAATATCTTCCTCCCCCCGGCGAAGAGTAATCTCTTTCCGGCAGGATTTTAACTCAAATTCTTCCTTGGTATTAAGAAGTTCTTTGACCAATCTATCCTCAAGCAGGTCCCGTTTTAACAGTTCTTCAGCCGAACTATTATGACGGACTACCCGTCCTTCCTCGTTTAAAACCAGGATGGCCGGGGGGACAGTTTCAATTAACGTCTCCAGAAGCTGGTAGGACCGGTTTTTTTCGTGCTGAACCCGCAAATAATCAACAAAATGCTGCAGGTATGTTTCAAGCGCTGAAACCATCTGCCGTTCCGCAGCGCTCATTATTCCCTGCAGGGTGTCCCCCAGCAGGTAGAGTTCAAACTCCTCGCCCGCCCAGGGAAGCTTTATCCGGTATATTTCTCCCCGCCGGTAGTAAGTCTGTCCCTCCGCATTTTCCTTTAGTTTCCGTATTTCTTCACATATTTCCAACGAAAGATTATATATTTCCAAATACTTTTCCTCCGCCGGCCGGTAAATAAAACCGCCCCGGGCATCTGTCAGCCGGACAATATTTTCCAGCAGTTTTTCGGTAAACGGAAGCTCCCGGCGACCGGCTTCAACCACGTTTTTAAGGGAACGAAACGCATTCATCTTGGAAAGCCGGTTTAATAGCTGGCGCTGGGTGTAATCCTTAAGTTCGACGGTAAATCCCAGCAGTAAAGAAAGTATAGCCAGCGGGAGAACATCTGGCAGTATCGCTGTGATCGCCTGGAACTGAAAATCAAGCGGTGAAGTAACGGTAAAAACTTCCAGGCAAAACACGGCCAGGGCCGTGAGCATCGTCCCGGTAAGACCAAAACTAAGAGCAGCTGAAAAAATAGGTATCACATAAAACAGGTGTCCATACTGGGGCAGGGCGAAGAAAAGCTGGATAAAATAAGCACCAAAGAGGTATATTTCCAGAAGCAGGATGTGATATTCAAATCTATCAGTCATCCGCCGGTATACGGGTTCCCCAACAAAAAATATAAAAAGGAACAGAATCAGCCAGACCCAGCCCAGCGGACCGACCTCACGTGCTTCAGGCACATGGTAAGCAAGAAGCACAAAAAGGGTAAGAATAGCTAAAAACAGGGCCAGGAAGGTCAAAAACCCACCGGTGGAGCGCAACTCAAGCGACCAGCGGTTCATCTTTTACCAAATATTAAATTCAAAAATTTAAGAACTTTCAAACAGTTTTCACTGCACTTCTTCATCCGGTAGATAGTCGCGGTATTCCCGGATCACTTCATAATCTTCGTCGGTAGCCCGGCGAAATCCATCAACCTGCAGGCTTTCAAGGATTCGGCGGCCCCGGTTTCCTGCTTCATCAAGCCCTTCCATCAACTGGATAATCTCTTCAACCAGCTCCGGATTCTCTTCCATAAAACTTTTCCTGAACGTCCACGGCTCATTCGGTATTTCAGAAGTCTTAGCCAGGATTCGGGTCTCCTCCATCACCCGTTCGCCCGCACCAACATCACCACGGGCGTCGTCATAAATCGCTCCGGCATCATGGGACCGCAGCCACACGTTCATCACTACCTCCGTATGACTGCCGGAAAATCCGGTGGACAGCTCTTCATCAACATCAACACCTTCCCTCTCAAGATAGGCGCGGGGAAACAGATATCCCGAGGCAGAATCACGGTCCACAAAAGCAAAACTTCGGCCCCGGAGATCCTCCGCCTCATCAATTCCAGAATCGACATGAGTGATTATCAGCGATTGGTAAGCAACTGAACCGAAACGGACCGGTTTCAAAACGGCCTCTCCAATTCCCCGGTCGGCTGCCTGAACGTAAGAAAGAGGACCAAAAGTAACAAAATCATATTCGCCCGTCTCCAGTTTATCAATGACAGTCTCATAATCGCTGGCAAACTGGATGTTAAATTTAATATCCAGTTCATTTTCCAGGTAGTTTCTCAGCGGAGCAAGTTCATCGTAACGGTCACTGGCAGAAATTGAGGGGACATGCCCGTAATTGATTACCGCCCGCACATCTTCCGGATCCACTTCATCGGGCTCTTCTTCCACCTCGCCACAGGCAAACAAACCCAGCAAAATTGCAGCAGTCACAGCTAAAAACAGATTGTTTTTTAAACAGTTCATCTCTAATTACCTCCTGGAGTCTTCCCCGGGGGAAGAAATTATTAATTCACCACAGCAATCAACTGGAACATCGGGAAGAACATGGCCATAACGATGGTCCCGACCATGATTCCCATGAACAGGATCAGTATCGGCTCCAGCATCGAACTTAACCCCTCCACCATCTCTTCAACCTGCATCTCGTAGGTGTCGGCAATCCTGCTCAACATCTCATCAAGACTACCGGTTTCCTCACCCACCGATATCATGTGGGTAACCATCGGCGCAAATATTCCCGCCTCGTGCAGGGGCTCACTTATAGTGTCACCTTCACTGATACTGTCGTAGACATCATCCATGGTCTCGGCCACCACCCGGTTGCCAATAGTATCCTGGACGATCTCAATCGCCTGGAGAATTGGCACTCCACTTCGAATAAGAGTCGCCAGGGTGCGGGTAAAACGGGCCGTGGCCACCTTACGAAACAGGGCCCCAAAAATCGGGATGTTAATCTTAAGTTTGTCTATATTATATTCTCCCTGGTCAGTTCCATAATACCACTTAAGGGCATAATAACCGGCAATAACCATCCCCAGGACCACATACCAGCGGGTCTGGAGGTAATTACTTATACCAATAACTATCCTGGTCGGCAGGGGCAGATCTACGCCCATCTCCTGGAAGAGGTCTATAAATGTGGGCAGGACAAATATGAGCAGGAAAACCACAACCAGGATAGCAATGCAGAACATTATCGCCGGATACATGGTGGCCGACTTGATTTTAGTTTTCAGTTCCTGGGCTTTCTCGGAAAACTCGGCCAGCCGCTGAAGAACAGCCTCCATCACTCCACCAACCTCACCGGCTTTTACCATGTTCACGTAAAGATCTTCAAACACCTCGGGATGACGGTCAAGAGCTTCGGAAAAGCTGGACCCCCCCTTGATATCCTGGGAAACTTCCTGCAGAATTTCTTTGAAATCTTCATTTTCAGTCTGCTCTTTCATAATGTTGACGGCCCGCAGAAGCGGCAGGCCCGCGTCCAGCAGTGTAGCCATCTGCCGGGTAAACAGGGCCACTTCTTCCTGGTTAACAGGCGGTCCGCTGATAAAGGGTATATTGAGGTCAAACCCTCCCTCGGCCGCCTCGTTCACTTCAAAAGGACGGTACCCCTGGTCTTTAAGCCGGGCAACGGCTGCGTCTTCGCTGGCCGCTTCGATAGTTCCGCTTACTTCCTGCCCCCCGGCATCCATCGCTTCATACTGAAATTTAGGCATTACGCTATAAACCTCCTCTTATTCTAAACACCCAGAACTAACAATTATTTTCAATTTATAAAAATCTTCACATCTTTTTCTTTAATTCTTCAGCATTTTGAGCGTTGGCCAGAGCGTCATCGTAAGAAACAACGCCCCGCTGATACAGCCGCTCCAGGTGCTGGTCAAGCGTCTGCATCCCCAGCTGTCCACCCGTCTGGATTGCTGAAGGTATGTTCTGTTCCTTCTTTTCCCGGATCAGGTTGGCGATCCCCGGCGTAGCAATCATAATCTCAAAAGCCGCTACCCGCCCGGTCCCCCGCTGCTTGGGCATCAAGGTCTGGGAGATAACAGAAGTCAGGGTAATCGAAAGTTGCGAACGAACCTGGGCCTGCTCCTCCTGGGGGAAGGTATCAATAATCCGGTTAACCGTTTGAGCGGCGCTGTTGGTGTGCAGTGTCGCGAAGACAAGGTGTCCGGTCTCGGCGGCGGTTATCGCCGCCCCGATAGTTTCCTGGTCCCGCATCTCCCCGACCAGCATAACATCAGGGTCCATCCGCAGCCCGGAACGAATCCCGTCGCTGAAAGACAGAACGTCAACCCCCAGCTCCCGCTGCGTCACAATACAGTTCCTGTGCGGATGCTTAAACTCAATCGGATCTTCAATCGTAATAATATGTTTGCCGTATTCCCGGTTTATATGATCAATAAAAGTAGCCAGGGTCGTAGTTTTACCGGAACCCGTCGGTCCCGTCACCAGGACAATACCACGCGGTTTGGCGCATATTTCTTTAAGTTTTGCCGGCAGTCCCAGATCCTCAAAAGTATATATTTCATTGGGAATCAGGCGCATAACCATCCCGTAGTGTTTTTTCTGTTTAAAAATAGCTACCCGGAACCGGTTCCCGTCAGTATGCTCGTAACCAAAATCGCTCCCCCCTTTTTCCTCAAGACGGTTCAAATGTTCATCGGGAGAAATCGCCTTTACAACCTTTTCAGTATCCTCGGGACCCATCTCTTCGGTATCAAGTCTTGTCATCTCCCCGTCAAT
>CAZKRS010000110.1:0-5350 GCA_964555265.1 uncultured bacterium
TTCTTCCGTCAGATCGGGGACCTGGATCCGGATAATCTCACCGTCATTATTGGGAGTAAGCCCCAGGTCCGATTCCATAATTGCTTTCTCTATATCTTCAAGAGACCCGGCGTCATAAGGCTGAATTATCACCTGCTTGGCGTCCGGAACCTGGATCTTGGCCAGCTGGTTGAGCGGCGTCGCACTGCCGTAGTAATTAACTTTTATGGTTTCAAACATGGCGGGAGTGGCCCGGCCCGTTCGAACACTTTTAAATTCTTTCTGAAGATTCTGAAGAACCTTCTTCATCTTCTGCTCGGTCTGCTGAAAAACCTCGTTAATCATGACTGTCCCCTCCGTTAATTAAAGTGCCCACGTATTCTCCTTTGATTACTTTTTTCAGGTTGCCTGATTTTTTAATGTCAAACACAATAATCGGCAGTTCATTATCCCGGCAGAGAGAAGTAGCCGCCAGATCCATAACCCTTAAATTTTTATTTAACGCATCCATATAGGAAAGATGATCAAAACGCACAGCTTCTGCATCCTGTTCAGGATCCCGGTCATAAACACCGTCAACCCGGGTGGCTTTGAGCAGAACATCAGCGTCAGTCTCTAAAGCCCGCAGGGCGGCGGCCGTATCTGTCGTAAAAAACGGGCGCCCCGTCCCGGCTACCGCTATATTTATTCCCCCTTGTTCAAGGTGTTTGATAGCCCGGTCCCGATTAAAAGGCTCCCCAACCGCTTCAATGTCCAGGGCGCTGAACAACTGCGCCGAAGCCCCACGGGCACGCAGGGCATCCTTGAGGGCCAGACCGTTAATAACAGTAGCCATCATTCCCATGTAATCGGCGTCCACCCGGTCCATTCCCATCCGGCTGGCAGCCAGCCCGCGGAAAATGTTCCCTCCGCCCACGACCACTGTCACCTGCAATCCTGCTCGCGCAACTTCCACAAGCTGAGCGGCCAGGGATTCCATTACCTCCGGCGAAATACCATATCCGCTTTCGCCCTGGAGCACCTCACCGCTTAGCTTCAGTACCGCTCGTTTGAATCGCAGTTTATCACTCATTTAATCACCCTATTTCCTCGGCAACTTCCTGGGCAAAATCTTCTTCCTCGGTTTCTATACCCTCGCCAACTTCATAGCGGACAAACCGTCGAATCCGAACGTTTTCATCCACCTCGGCAATCGTCTCTTCCAGCAGTTCGGCGACGGTTTGATCAGATTCCCGGATATACGGCTGTTCAAGCAGCACTTCCTGTTGATAAAACTGTTTATCCAGTTTACCTTCCATAATCTGTTCCCGGACCTGCTCGGGCTTGTTTTCAAGCTCCTCCCCCATCTGTTCCCGAATAATATTTTTCTCCTGGTTGAGAATCTCCTCCGGAACATCCTCTTTAGTGACATAAGAAGGATTCTGGGCCGCAATCTGCATACTTACTTCCTCCACCAGCTGTTTGAACTGGTCCGTGTTGGCCACAAAATCAGTTTCACAGTTCACTTCCACGAGGACACCAATATTTCCGCCCATGTGCAGGTAACTTCCAACCAGACCTTCGGCGGCCTGCCCGGACTTCTGTTTTGCTGCTTCAATTCCTTTTTCTCGCAGATACTGGGCGGCCGCTTCCCGGTCGCCATCTTTTTCCTGCAGCGCTTCTTTACAATCCATAATTCCCGCACCCGTTTCCTGGCGCAGGGCTTTCACTTCCTGAGCTGATACTGACATGCTCTTAACACTCCTTCAAACAATAATTCTAATTTAAATTCAATTTTTAAGCAGTAGTTGCTTCAGTCTTTTCTTCTTCCGAATCTTCATTGACTTCTTCGGGCGCTTCTTCTTGTTCTCCCTTTTCTTCCGGTTCCTCTTCGGGTGCTTCCTCAATTGCATCCTCCGTGGTCTCAAGCTCTCCTTCTTCACCGGGGGCGATTATTTCCGCCTCGGCAGGAATTTCCTGTTCTTCAACCTCTTCAGCCTGGAGGGCGGCCTGTTCCTCCGCAAGACGTTTTTCGCGGATCTCACGGCCTTCAATCACCGCGTCGGCAATAATCTCGTTATAAAGGGCCAACCCCCGGATGGCATCGTCATTGCCGGGAATACCGTAATCGACATCATCGGGATCACAGTTTGTATCCATGATTCCCACCACGGGTATATCCAGTTTGTGGGCCTCAGCAACAGCTATCTCTTCCCGCATCACGTCGGTTATCCACAACATATCGGGCAAGGATTCCATATCCCTGATTCCCGAAAGATTACGTTCCAGACGTCTCTTTTCACGGATTTTCCGGCGGGCCTCCTTATTGGAAAGACGATCAAGGATATCCTCCTCTTCCATCCGTTCAAGCTCCCGCAGTTTATCAACACTTTTTCGGATTGTTTTAAAATTGGTGAGCGTCCCCCCCAGCCAGCGGCGGTTCACGTAGGGCATCCCGCAGCGCTTAGCCTGTTCTTCCAGCGATTCAGCCGTCTGTCGCTTGGTGCCCACAAAAAGTATTACATCACCTTCAGCCACCCTCTGAGTTACCATCTCCGTTACGCTCTTGATCTTCTCAATAGTCTGCTGAAGATCAATAATATGAACCCCTTTTCGTTCGGTGAAGATGTAAGGATCCATCTTGGGGTTCCAGCGGCTGGGTTGATGCCCAAAGTGGACACCGGTTTCTAACAGTCGTTTCATTGGTACTTCAATCAATGCAAAAACCTCCCTGGGTTAAATCGACCGTTTCTTTCCATCCCGATCCAATTACGCAAACCTGCGCAACACCCGGACCGAAATCCAGAAACGTGATTAATAGAATTAGTTAATTTGTCCGCTTAATTTCAAACCGTAGATTATACCACCAGATACAGGATATAACAATAAAAAAATACCATTGCCATCTTTTTTCACTGGAAAGTAATTACTTTTTCTTCTCCTGGAATCTCCAGGTGGTCAACAGCCATTTTCCCCCGGAGGGCATTTGTCAGGTAAATATTATCCGCTTCAAAAAGTTCTTCCCGGCTAATATTTTTTTCCTCTGCCCCGTTTTCCAGCAAACGGCTCCGCATGACTCCGGGCAAAAGTCCCCGCTCAACCGGAGGAGTGTACAGGTTACCATCAATCTCCACAAATATATTCGATATCGTCCCTTCCGTAAGATGACCATCACGGTCCACCAGTAGATAATCAAAATAACCGTTTTCTTCCGCCCGGGAACGTAATTCTGAATAAGTGGGGCGAAAAGTGGTTTTATGGCGCAGGTGAGAAATTTCCCGGGGGTTTAGTTCTCTTCGGGCCAACCCCACCCGCAGTGGATAAGGAGCCCGGGGCAGTTCCGATACTTCTAAATTCATCCGACCGGCAAAATCCATAAGTAACCGGACCTTCACCGACCGGGAGTGGCGACTGAGCCGTTCAACAAGTTGCTCTCGAATTTTTTTCCGCTCCATAGGAATGGAAAAATAATCAGCCGAACGCTCCAAGCGCTCCAGGTGGCGGGCAAGCAAAGGCAAACCTTCCGCCGGTGTATACCGGATGGTTTCCACCAGTGAAAATTCCGGTTTGCGGCAGGATAAAAATTCTGTCTTCAACCACGCCTCCTCCCATTCTTCTTCGGCTTTACCGTCAATTACCACCCCGCCGCCGGTTCCCATCCGAACCTTTGAAGAGTTTTTGCTGGAAGATAAAGTCCGGATGGCAATGTTGAAACTAAAATCGCCGGTCGGCAGAAAAAGTCCGATACTGCCCGTATAAATTTCGCGGGGGGAGGTTTCAACCTCCCGGATAATTTCCATTGTTCTTCTCTTGGGAGCCCCCGTTATTGATCCGCAGGGAAAAAGTGCTTTAAAAATTTCATAGATAGAGTCGGTGTTAATTTTTGTTTTTACCGTGGATACCATCTGGTGGACGGATTCATACTGTTCCACCTCAAAAAGCCGGGGTACTTCCACAGTGCCCGTCTGTCCCACCTTGCCGAGATCATTTCTCAAAAGATCAACTATCATCAGGTTTTCAGCCCGTTCTTTCCGGGAGTTGTGCAACGATTCCCGGCGGGCGTTATCCTCGATAACCGTCTTGCCCCGGGGGGCGGTTCCTTTCATAGGCCGGGCCTGCAATTCATCCCCTTCACAGCGTAGAAAAAGTTCGGGTGAATGGCTGGAAACAGTAAATTCCCGGGTCTGAATGAACGCTGAATAGGGGACCGGATGATGGCGCCTGAGACGTAAAAATAACTCGGCAAGCGATATATCCGGTTCAAATTCAATCTGAAAAGTATAATTTACCTGGTAGGTATCTCCGGCCCGAATATAGTTTTTTATTTTTTCAAACCCTTCCCTGTATTGTTCTTGTTCAAGCTCAGCCACCGGCTGTATTTCCGGAGGCGCGGTCGGGGAATCTATAACATCCGGGTATAATTTTTCAGGCGAGGAATAAACACCAAACCACAGGTAAGGAAACCCCGTTTCTCTGACCGGCATATCCATCAGAACACGGCCGGCCTCATACGAAATAAACCCCGGGCAATAATACCCACCGTTGACAGCCTGCTGAAGTTCAGTAAAAGCCGGTTTGATTTCCCCGGGACTGGCGGCCGTTATTATTTTCTCGGGGCCAGAAAACAACAGCGGTACACCCCGAAACCCCGAGTCAAGAAAAATAGTACCTTCCGAGCGCAGTAACTTTTTTAAATTCATTGTCCTTATAATTGTAAATTAAAAGCCAAAAGAAAAAAGCCCCAAAGGAAAGAAGATCTCCCCTGGGGCTCATGAGATAAAAATATGATAGATATATGAGACACTGAGTTAACAAACTGGCTTTTTTACCATAACTGTTACAATTATCGCTTCATTTAAAAAATACTTTAGCAATATCTTTCAATTGGCGGAGCGCAGAAGGCTGAAAACAGAGCGTTTGGCGCAAAACCATTAAGCAAAGCTTTATATCTCCGCGTTCTTCGCTCTTGACCTTGACTTTACTCTTAACCTTGCTTTTTTTTCCGGCTCCCAGCTGTCCGCTGCTGCAGGTCCCCCCTGGCTTTTGCTTCCCTTCGCGCCTCTGCGTTCCCAGCTTTTGCCTTTGCTTTTGACTCAGCGCCCTGCCCCCCGCTCCCCGCTCCCCGCGCCTCCCCACTTTCTATGCTTCGCCGTTACTTTCACACTTTCCCACTTTCACACTTTCATACTTTCACACTTTCACACTTTCTATACTTCGCTGTTACTTTCACACTTTCATACTTTCACACTTTCACACTAAAAAGCGGGCGACGGGAATCGAACCCGCACTGCCAGCTTGGGAAGCTGGAGTTCTACCATTGAACTACGCCCGCGTAACTTCAGTTATTTGTGCTCTCCCGGGATTCTGGTTACAGTTCATCCCTTATCAGAAG
>CAZKRS010000111.1:0-5257 GCA_964555265.1 uncultured bacterium
CCAGTCCGATACATAAAATTACCCACAGAGTCAAATACCGCTCAAAAAATGTAAGTCCTCTTCCCTTCTCTTCGGTCTCTATACTCGTTTCATTCGCCATCCCGAAACACTCCTTTAAACTTTCTGGTTTGAATTGATATAATTATCTAATTACAGATCATAAAATCTTGAGCAAGTACTCCTCACAAACAACTATATCATAATTTGCTAATATTGCAAAATAGTTTGATTTTATTACATTCTGCGGTGATTAACATTTCCAATTACCGATGAACATGAAGGCTTCGTTTGTGCCCGGTAAGGGCACCGGCAAGAATTGTTGCAGTAAATAGGTTTCCTTGAAGACAAAGATAACCCGGAGGAATTAGAAGAGGGAAATCTAAGACCGCTTGAGGCTGAATTACAAAACTATACACGGAATTGTCTTTTTATTTTTTGAAACTTCAGAAAGACATCTGATTAACGGGAAAAATTATTTTGAATTCTACCCATTCATTGTCCTTGATTTTCACCTCGCCACCGAGTTGATCATAAGTTAACATCCGGACCAGTTTAAGACCAATGGAGGAACTATCTTCAAGGTCAAAGTCAGGGGGAAGAGAGTTCCCGTCATTGGCAATTTTAATCTGGTAATTATTTTTCTCTATGGAATGAGCAATTTTTAATTCCCCTTTTTCCCGGCCGGCAAATCCGTGCTGCAGGGCGTTGGTAACAACTTCGTTAATAACCAGGCCACAGGGGATTACCTGGTTTAAATTAGGGGCGGTAGTTTCAAGATCATAGGTAACCTTAATTTCCTTGCTTGAATGAACATAATTGTTAACCAGACTATCAACCAGTTCCCGAAGGTAGTCGGCAAAATCAATTTTTTCTATATTTTCCTTACTGTATATTTTCTGGTGAATCAGAGCCATGGAATGGATACGATTTATAATTTCAGTAAGCATTTTTTCCATTTCCTGATCATCTTTTTCATGTTTCTGCAGTTCGAGGATACTCACAATAGTAAAAAGATTGTTTTTAACCCGATGATGGACCTCCTTAAGCAAAATCTCCTTTTCTTCCAAAGATTTTTTAATTTCTTTTCGTAATTCTTACGTTCCTCTATTTCCTCCCGGAGCTGCGCCTCGGTTGCCTCCAGCTGCTGGGTGTAGGCCTGCAATTCCTGCTCTTTTTCTTTTAACTGGGTTATGTCGGTTATTGTGGCCATAACCCTTTCAACACCATCGATATTTATTGTCCTGAGCTGGATTTGCTCCCAACGGTTTTCACCCTCGACATTTTCTGTCTGCCATTCAAAATTCTGTGGCCCCTCTTCAACCGTTTTACGGATTTTTACCAGGGCGTCATTAAATGAGTAAGGAGAGTCCATCCAGATGATATTTTCTTTACAGTCCTCAAAAGAATCAAATCCATAACGCTGCCAGGCGGCCGGGTTGGCGTCAATTATCTCCCCGGTCTCTTTATCGTGGATCAAAAGGGAAACCGGAGCCTTATTAAAAAGAGTTCTGAACTGTTTTTCACTCCGGCGCAGTTTTTCTTCTATTTTTTTCTTTCCGTTATATCGGTGACCACGCAGACATAGTTGTTTTTATCGCCGGGAAGCTCAAGCTCTGATATGCTAATTAAGACGGGAATGCAAACACCGGTTTTGGTTTCCAATTCCTCCTCCCGCTGTCTGTAGTTCTCCCGTTCTAATACTTTTCGAAGGTTAATTTCTTCAATCCCATTAACAATAAACTGCAACGGTTTTTCTTTCAGCTCTTTTTCGCTGTAGCCAAGAGTTTCACAGGTAGTTTTATTTACTTCTCGAATGGAGCCCTCGGGCCCCAGCACAACAAGCATTTCCTCCATGGAGTTGATTATTCCCCGCAGAAAAGAAGTGGTCCTTTTAAGAGAACTGGTCATTACGTTAAAGGCACTGGAAAGTTCCTGCAGATCATCAACTGCACTTTCCGGTTCTGATGACAAGAAATCAGCCGCCGGCAGGTTTTGGCCGGATCCCACAAAACTGCCAAATGCGGGAATTTCCCTGGCCTGCTGTGTCATTCTCCCCAGGTTTTCCAGCAGTTTGTTAAATACCGCAGCCAGTTCCCCCAGTTCATCGGAACTATGCACTTCGATCTTATCCTGCTCCAGTTGCCCTTTAGCCAATCCCGAGGCGACTTCCATTACTCTACTGAGTGGTTCTGTGATATTGAAGCGCACAAAATAATATCCGGCAACAAACAGAACCACCACAATCAAACCGCTACCCAACAAGATATTGTTTCTTGTCCGGGCCACAGTTTCTTCGACATCATGGATGTAAACTCCGGTTCCCAGGATCCACCCCCAGGGTTCAAAACCTTTAACATAAGACATTTTTGGTTCTATTCGTTCTTCATCGTCATAATACTGCCAATGATATTCCACAAAACCGGACCCTTCTTCCAGGGAGGTCTCAACAAAAGCCTCGAAGAGACGAAACCCCTCCGGATCTTCATAATCGGCCAGATTTTGACCCTCCAGGGCGGGGACAAACGGATGCATAATCATAACCGGCTCATAATCATGGATCCAGAAGTAATCAAGATCTTCTTCACCAAATCTTTTACTATAGATTAAATCTATTGCTCGCTCCTGGGCTTCTTGCCGCCCTAAAACGTCCCTTTTTTCCAGCTCGTGATAATTTTGAAGAAGTCCCATGGTCGAATCAACCATTTGCTAGACATGGTTCTTTTTCTCTTCATAAATGTCTGATTCGTAGACAGGAAGGACATAAAAATAAACCAGGCCCAGGAACAGCAAAATCGGGATGAATATAAGCAAAAACAACTTTGTTTTAATACTGCCCCGGTAATTCTTCAGCATATTCATATGAAATCAGTTGGCGTTTCTGCCTTTTGAACGATCATTTTTACCACCATTTCTTGTGTTAATCTCTCTATAATGTAACAGTTTACGTGGTTGTATCAATATATTTACACACTATAGAGCAGTCCGATTGAATTGTTTTTGATTACAGACAGCTCCCGAGGGACAAACAAGGAATATTTAAGCCTGGAATTTTACTTCAATAACCCGGGGTTTTAAAGTACGATAGTCAACGGAAGGAGTGGTTTTATCAAGAACCGGGAGCTACGAGAGCTGCTGGTGGGAAATTTTGGGTTGCGGAAATTTCGACCCGGACAGGCCGGAACCATGCGCAACATCCTGGCCGGCAAACACACTCTTCTTGTTATGCCCACCGGGGGCGGTAAATCCCTGTGTTATCAGCTGCCTTCCCTGGTCAACGAGGGCCTGACCCTTGTCATTTCTCCGCTTATCTCCCTGATGAAGGACCAGGTGGACAAGCTACAGGCCAGGGGTATAGCCGCCACAGCCATCAACAGCAGCTTCACCCGCAAGCAGGTCGAGAACCGGCTGGATAAGTTAAAATCCGGGGACTATGACCTCGTATATATAGCTCCGGAAAGACTGGAGAGTAAAGAATTCCAGCAGGAACTTGCCGGACTTGAGGTTGATCTATTAGCTGTTGACGAAGCTCACTGTATTTCCCGCTGGGGCTATGATTTTCGGCCCTCTTACCGGCACATTCCCCGGGCCCGCAAACAGGTCGGCTCACCGGTGGTGCTGGCGACCACCGCCACGGCAACACCAAAAATCCAGAAAGATATCCAGGACCAGCTTAAACTGCCGGTGATGGATACCTATGTTCACGGCTTTAACCGGCCCAACCTGTTTTCCAGGTAAAAAAAACTGCCGGTAACTACGATAAATTTGAGCTGGTAAAAAATCTACTCGGCAAATACAGTTCGGGCAGCATAATTGTTTACGTCGGGACTCGCAGTGAAGCGGAAACAATTGCCGGCGAAATCAACGAAAAGACCGAACTCCGGGCCCTCCCCTACCATGCCGGTATCAAGCGGGAAAAGCGCAAACAAACCCAGCGATATTTCCTGGAGGATAAAATTCCCGTTATCGTGGCCACCAACGCTTTCGGGATGGGGATCGACAAGCCGGATATTCGCCAGGTGATTCATTACCAGCTGCCGGGCAACGTGGAAAGTTACTACCAGGAGGCCGGGCGGGCGGGCAGGGACAAAAAACCGGCCACCTGCACCCTCCTGTATAATCCGGAGGACACTAACCTCCAAGTTTTCTTCATCCAAAACGCGGCCCCGGATCGTAAAGAACTATGCCGTTTATACGACCGGATCCGCCAATCGGCACCCGGCAGCGAGCACAACCCCCTCCCGGTCGGTAGAACCGCCCACTGTTCCAAACTCTTACTGGCGGCCAACACAAAAATTGACGAGGTAAAAGTCCAGGTGGGGATCAGTCTGCTGGAAGAAGCGGGCTGGATTGAGACGCTGGGATCCAAAAAAAATAAAATTTATCTTAAAATTCAGCCGGAAAACCTGGATGAACTCAACAAGACCTATCACAGGCTACAGGAACGTAAAAAAGAAAAATACCGGCGTCTGCACCGGATGGTGGATTACGCCGAAGCTACCGAGGGCTGCCGGCGCTTATATATTCTCCGCTATTTTGGCGATATGAGCGAACCGAAGTCAAAACAATGCTGCGATCTTTGCAATCCGGCCCAGGAAAACGCCCCCCGCAGCTCACCAACCGAAAAACTTATCATCCGTTCAGTGAACAATCTCCCCTTCCCGGCCGGAATCCGCAAGCTGAGCCTGATACTTTCCGGCTCCCAGAACAAAATTATCCTGAAGAGGGGGTTCGAAAAACTGGAGGTTTACGGCAAGCTCCGGGACCATCAAACGGGGGAGGTTGAAGATATAATAAGACAGATGATAGACGACAACCTGCTTGAATTAACCAAACAAAAAACTCTTCAGCCAGCCCGACCGGCCCCGCCGGAAACACCCGCAAGAAAAAACGACCGCGACGAGGAAGATCCTTACCCGATATTTTAACCCCGGAAGATAATTAAACCCCAGCAAATAGTTTAATTAAAATAAAATCAAAAAATGTTCACAGTGCTTTCACACTCATTTACTCCCACTGCCGGTTCCATGCTCTCGTTAACGCTTTTAACTCAGCGCCCTTCTCCCAGTTCACTCTCACATTCACCGGTTGTGCCGGACAGACGGAGAACGGCGAGTTGGGGTGTCAAATCGTTTTCGGAACAACTCATACAGCCGTTTTTGTTCTTCCTCGTCCAGGATTTCTTTTATTTGCAGGATATGATCCGTCCAGAGCTGGTACTTCTCATCTTTGGTTTCCAGCAATTCACGGCGCTGATCCT
>CAZKRS010000112.1:0-5152 GCA_964555265.1 uncultured bacterium
TTCGGTATCAATTTTTCAAACACCTCAAATAAACAAACCTGGCAGTTTGACCCCGGAACTATTCAACAGCCGCTGCGCAAAGATTATCCGGACGGGACAGACCTATGATAAATCCCTGTGATCCCCGGCAAACCGGTGGAGAAAAAACAATTTTTTATGATCCGGTATCCGGAGATTATAACGACTGCGGACCTATTAAATTTAAAATTGAACTGAGCGAAGAAAAAATAGCCGGTTGTTGTCTGCAGACCGGCGGTGCACACCGGGGAATTGAAAAAACAGTTGAATCGCGACGATATAACCAGGTTTACCCCTGGCTGGAAAAAAGCTCCGGCCGCGCCGGGGAGATAAACAACCTCGGGTATGTTCTTGCTGTGGAAAAACTCCTCGAGCTGAAGATCCCCGGGCGAGTGAAGTGGATAAGAACAATTATTTCGGAGATATACAGGATTAATTCTCATCTTAACTGGTTGGCTGATTTTGTGCGCCGGCTGGAAGATCTGGCAACCCGAAGTAGAATTGACGCCATAACTGTTTTAGTAGAAAAAATTATTTCTTCTCTTAAACAAAAGAGGGGAACATCAGCTTTTATTCGCATTGGCGGTCTGAGAAGCGATATTCCCCCTGGTTTTCATAAAAATTGTCGCCAGTTAATAGCCGGGGCCGAAAAAAAATTGCCAGCAATAAAAGAAATAATTTTTAATAATCCGTTTTTCCTGGCCAGGACTAAAAACCTGGGTGAATTACCAATAGAACCGGCACTGGAATTCGGGACTACGGGTCCTGATTTGCGGGCCAGTGGAGTAAACATGGATATTCGTAAAACCGATCCCTATTCCATGTATGACCGGGCTGAATTCTTGATCCCCGTCGGGAAAAATGGTGATACGTATGACCGCAGTCTTGTCCGGCTGGAAGAGATAAGCCAGAGTCTCCGGATTATAGAACAGGCTCTCGAGCAGGTTACGCCGACTGGAATTTATCAGGAGGAATCAGGAAAAATAAATTTGCCCGGCACGGAACAATCCAATATATCCCCCGAAGTTTTAATCCATCACTATAACCTCTGTCGAAATGGGTTCAAAGTTCCCGCCGGTGAAGTTTACCGGACGGTGGAATCACCGCGAGGAGAACTTGGTTTTTTCATTGTTGCTGACGGTAGTAATAGACCGTATCGCTGTCATATTCGTCCTCCCTCCGCTGCCAACGGACGGGCTTTAATAGAACTTCTTCCCGGGCGAACCCTGGACGAAGCAGAAATTATTATTGATAGTTTTGATATCTGTCCCGGGGGGGTTAATCGCTAAAAATAACTATCATGCTTACTCAAAAACAGATCAAACAGATCGCCTCCATGGTAGAAAATACAGAAAATACCGGGGCGGTTTTGCTGCCGGCTCTTCATATTCTACAGGAAAATGATAACCAGATTGCAGCCGATGACGTTGATTGTCTCGCCAGAATGCTAAAATTTCATCCTCAGGAAATCTGGAGTGTAATGAGTTTTTATGGCTGTTTCAATTATCAAAAGGATAGTCGTTATATTTTAAAAGTTTGCACGGGAATTTGCTGTTCACTCAATAATTCTGACCGGCTGATCGAACATTTGAAAAAAAGATTAAATATTGAAACGGGTGAAACCACTGCAAACGGCCAATTTACCCTTGAAACTGTCGATTGTCTGGGATATTGCGGTGAAGGACCGGTTTTGCAGGTTAATAACGAAAAAACTCATCCTGAAATGACCCCTGAAAAGGCCAACGAACTCCTGGAGGAATTACGGAAACGGACTGATGAACAACAATGATTTTTAACTCAAGCCTGCTCTCTGAACCACCGGTCAAACCCCGCTTGCTGGCCGGTGTCCAGGCGGAAAATAGTTACAGGTTGAACAATTACTCCGGAGAAAACAGCTACCCGGTTGCCGGGCGAATTATTCCCGGAGATACATATCCCGGTGAACTCCGGACAATCTTAAACAAATCTGGCTTGCGTGAACGCGGATGCGACCAAAAACAGATACAGTGGACAAACAGCGATTGTGGCGGCTACCTTGTCGTAAACGGCAGCGAGTTCGAACCCGGGTCTTTTAAAGAACGATTGTTAATGGAAGAAAATCCGCACCTTATCCTGGAAGGAATTGTCCTCGCCGCTTACGCCCTGAAAATAAAAAAATGTTTTATTTATCTTCGGGCCGGTTATAAAAAGGCTTACCTGCGTCTTAAAAATGCGCTGCAAGAAGCAATAAACGCCGGTCTTGCGGGTGAAAATATTTTTGGCACAACAATAAATTGCCCGGTGGAAATTATCCGGGGCGGCGATGCTTTTATATGCAACAACAAAACGGCTCTTTTGAACAGTCTCCAGGCAAACCGTCCCTATCCACAAGCAACCACCCCTGGAACTGAAAGAGAAATTTTTGGGGACCCGGCGGCCGTCCATAATATTGAAACCCTGGGACTGGTTCCTTATATTTTTGACAATAATCCTGGCTGGCTAAAAAAATGGGGGACAGAAGAAAATCCGGGTTTCCGTCTGTTCTGTGTTTCGGGAGCAGTTAACCGTCCGGGTGTTTATGAGGCACCGGCTGATATGGATAATAAGATTCTGGTAGACAAATATTGCGAAGGGTCTGGGTCGTCCCGGTTAAAAGCTCTTCTGCCGGGCGGGATTTTTTCTTCCGCCCCGGTTAAAAATTACAAGAATACCTCCCCGAACCCGAACGGGGCGGGAAATATAATTGCCATCCCCCGGGGAAGCTGCATGGTTAAACTTACCCGGCGTATTGCCGAATTTTATGCCCGGCAGGCCTGCGGCTACTGCGTTGCCGGTCGGGACGGAATCAGCCGGCTCGCCCGCAGTTTGAACCGGCTGGAAAAAGGGGAAAAATATTTATTTACCCCCGAAAAAATGGAGGATTTATGCCTGACAATTAAACAAAACGCCTTTTGCTCCCAGGGGATCAGGGGAGCAAATTTGATACTGGAAATCGCCAGGGGCTGGCCCCGGGAATTCGAGCATCATTACCATAAAAAATGCTGTGATTTAAAATGATTGAAATTACTGTGAATAACCAGCAAATAACTGTAGAAGAATCGATTGATCTTCGCCGTTCTCTGAATAAAAAAGGGTTTTCCATACCCGGATTATGTTCACATCCCCGGCTTAAAACAACCGGCAGCTGCCGGTTGTGCACGGTGGAGGCGAATGGAGAATTAACGGCAAGCTGTGAGATACTGCCCGAAAAAGGAATGTCGGTCGTCACCGGGGGGCAGCAGGTAATAGAAACCCGGCAAAAAATGCTTGAAATCCTGCTTGAGAAGCATCCCCCCGACTGTCTTACCTGCGATCAAGCGGGCAACTGTAAAATCCAGGAATATGTGTTTGAATTCGGGGAAATTGAAAATAGCTTTTCAGCTTCGAAAAACATCTCAACTAATCTTAAAACCGGCGTGCTAATCGACCAAAATCCGGCCCGCTGTATTGGCTGCCACCGGTGTGTGAAAATGTACAGGGAAGAGGGAGGAGGCCGGGATTTTAACATGCATAACCGGGGGGAATACCTTTTGCCGGGCCGAAACGATAGTTTGCCTCTGGAAAATGAATTGGCCGGTAATATGGTTGATCTGTGCCCCGCAGGTGCACTGGTTGACAGCACCTGTGCCTTTCGGATCCAGGGAGGACTTGAACTGAATCAAACAAATTCCATCGGCGGCTTCAGCCCCTTTCAGCCCCCGGTGAAAATTATGCACCGGGATAATGAAATTGTGAAAATCGAAGCGAATGATAAGACCGGCTTTCCCATCCCGTGGATAGATGATAGAACCCGGTTCACCCACGAATATAACCGGCGGCGCTTTCGACCGCCGATTCCAAAAATATCTCCACACGAAAGTTTGAAAAAAATAAATAAAATATTTCATGAAGGTAATTCAGAAAAGATGGCCGGACTAATCTCTCCCGACCGGACACTGGAGGAACTTTACCTTTTTCGGCGGCTGTTTAATGAGAAAATTAATTCAAATCTCTGCGGTACTTTTCCCCGGACCGGAAGTATTAAAATAAATCCGATTCGTCTTGACCGGATTAAAGAATCAGATTTTATCCTTGTGGCGGGAACAAATTTCAGGAATGAATATCCGCTGCTGATACCTCTTCTAAGAGAAGCCCGGCGTCAGGGAGCCAGTGTGGCTTATCTTACTTACTGGGGGAAAAAGTTGACCTTCAAACCTGATCTTTTTATTCGTGAAAAACCGGACTTACTGTTAACCCGCCTGCAGCGGCTTGCCGGCGCCGAAAGCGAAGATAGTTCCGACAGTCAACTTTTAGAAATGTTTGAACGGGCTGAATCACCACTTTTTATTTCCTGTGAAGGCCGGACCATGGGCCCGGAGTTAACAGCCAGTTTGTTTAGATGGGGGAGAAAAAAAGCAAACTTTCTCCGCCTGGCTCCCGGGGGCAACTCCAAGGGAGCGGAGCTTATTTTTGATGATCCGACCCCGCCGGTTGATATTCTGAAAAAAGCTGCCGGCGGTGAACTTGAAACTCTTTTTACATACGGTTTCGATTTATTTCGTTCTTTTCCCGATAAAAAACTGGTTAAAAAAGCGATTCGAAAAACCAAAAATTTTATCATGGCAGATTACCTGGATTCCCCAACTATCGAAAAATCAAATATTTTCCTGCCTTTAACCACCCAGTATGAAGAAGCAGGTCTGCTGGTTAATGCGGAGGGAAAGCTGCAGCTGCGTCCCGACGTTTTATCACCACCGGACGGTTGCCGGAGCGGCTGGCAGATGCTTGCTCACCTGGCTTACAGTTCCTCGCGGCGACATAAAATTGATCGTAAAACCGTTGCAGAAGATTGTTTCCGGGCAACCAGGGGACTTGAAGGGATTACACCGCCGGAAAAACCGGGGATCTCAAAACAAATTAAGGATAAAAAAAGTGAAATGAATGATATGAATGGTGATAAAAAATTATCTTTAACCCGGGGGAAATGGGCGATTTTTTCGGAACCCTATCTGTTCAGCAGTGATCGTCGGGCCCAGGTATGTCCTTCTTTAAAAAAATTATTGCGCCATTCAGTGGTTGAATGTAACAACCGGGATGCCCGGCGGCTGGGAGCTGACAGTTCAACAAAACTTTCCCT
>CAZKRS010000113.1:0-5151 GCA_964555265.1 uncultured bacterium
TGTAACCGGGTGAATCGGGATAGGAAGAAAGATTTGTATGCGGATCACCGACGTAATGGGCAAAATCTTCGGGGTCATGCCCGGAAAGGAAACTGAACAGCCCCTCGCCGTAGGGACCATATAGATATTTAACCCGCCCGTCCTCCAGGTGCCCCATTTCAATCACATGATTTTTTATAACATCCTGATTAAACGTGCTTGCCTGGCCCATAAAACCTTTAACCACCTGCCGGTGATTCTGGGTTAAAACCGCAGGAATTGGATCATAACGGGCGCTGAAATCAAAAAGCTGGAAACGCTCGCTCACCGGATCTACTTCGTGAATACTTGGCGAAATATCAATAGTAGATATTTCATAAATTTCGGGTTCTATAACCAATTCAAAATCTTCGAACGCAAAAGTCTCATCAAAGTTGAAATTATCGTTATCAAAACATTCCTCATCCACCGGAGTTCCTGAAATTTCGGGGGCCACGCAGTCATAATTACCGGAGGCCAGGGCAACATCCAGCGATTCGGGCGCCGAACACATGGCAAAAAGAAACCCACCCTCTTCGACATAATCGGCTATTTGCCGGGCGACATAAACTTTTGATTCCCGGACAGAGTCAAACCCCAGCCGCTCGGCGCGGTTCCTTGAGTCTTCAACCATTTCCAGATACCAGGCCGCATTTCTGTAACTGGCATAAAATTTTCCATACTGACCGCTGAAATCCTCGTGGTGCAGATGTAACCAATCATATTCATAATGTTTCCCGGCAACAATCTCTTCGTCATACAGCGTATCAAAAGGAATCTCCGCGTATTCCAGGGCCAGGGTCACCGCATCGTCCCAGGGGTCCATCCCCGGCGGACTATAAACACCAACCTCCGGAGCCACCTCGAGGGGAACCTCCCGCATATTACTGTCACTGATCTTTCCTCTTATCTGCTCCAGTTCGCCGGGAGTGATCGATTGAACCGTTATTCCCCGTATTCTTGCTTCATGGCGTATTCTGTCGCTATCAGGCAACAAAAAGGACCCGCCCCGGTAATTTAGCAGCCAGGAAATTTCAGCCCTCTTATTTTCATCTATGGCTCGATATGTAAGACCGTATGCCCGCAGGTGTTCGGTCTGTGTTTCATCCATGGGAACCAGCAGGTAACTGCCCGTAGATTGGGGCCGGCCTGGCAGTCCAAACAGCGTAAACTGGATCAAAAATATTACCGCTAAAATTTTCTTTAACATACTCTCACCTGTTATTGTTAAGTCCAGATAGCATTTTTTCTACTTCCGCCCGGTGTAAAGTTTCCGGATATTCAATCAGGATTTCCTCGAGAATCTCCCGGGCTTTCTCCTCCTGTCCTGCCGCCCGAAATCCCCGGGCCGCTTCAATCAGCAGGGGCGGGAAGGAGATATTCCGGCCCAGCTCTGTCAATTCAACCGGGTCCCGGTCCTGAATATCAAAATTTTTGAACCAGCGTTCCACTAAAACGACAGGAAGCTGGCGCTGTTCACTATAAAATTTAGCCGGAGGTATCATCTCTATTTTTTTATCGAACGGAAACTGATCCAGCCAGGCTAAAAAATCCCGGGCCGGCTCTGGATTTTGTACCGCGGAAAGTGCAAGAGCAAGAGCCGTTACCGGCTGATCCGGCTGATCCCGAACCAGCTCTTCCAGAGCCGCCGTATCTATATCTCCCTGCATAAAAGCAGAATAAAACTCTACCCAGGGTAACTCCTCCGATGAATCTTCGGCCAGTTGGGCGAGGGTCTCGTAACTATTTTTAACCTGCAATAGTTCTATCTTTTCGTCCAGCATTTTATCAGGATCGGGATAATTTTCCAGCAACTCAGCTGCACTGTCATAGCTGTTATTAAACAGGTATGCTCTAATTTTAAGACGGTGAATTTTTTCTTCAGCCGGACGATCTATTTCATTTCTTTGCAGCTCTGCAAGAGTTTCCAAAGCAGTATCCGGTTGTTGCAATTTCAAATTTATTTTGGCTTTTGTTAAATAATAATCACCGTCAAAATCCGCCAATTCACCCAGGCGCCGGTGAACAGAACCGGCAAGTCCGGGGTTGTTAATTCTCAAAAACCGTTCCCGTATATTTTCCAGCTGGGCGACAACAAAATCCGTATCCCCGGAGATATCCAGTAATTTGGGCAGCATCTCAGCCGGAGTATCCGCTCTGGCGGTAAGATCTACCGCCATTAAAATTAATCCTTCCGGCTCGTCCATATCTTCAGCTTCAGCAAGAATTTTGTTGATAAAAAATTCTTGCATTTCTGCCTGGTTAATTATTAACTGCAGCCGGTGCTTGAGCCGGGAGGTTAACCGCCGGCTTCGGGCCACCCGAAGATATTCTTCTATAGCCTCCCGGTGGCTGCCCCGGGCATAATAATTGGCCGCCAGCCTACGGTAATAAAGATGTTCATTATCAAACATCTGACGCCCTCGTTCTATAACCCGCCGGGCCCGGTCTAATTTTCGGTTCTCCAGCAACAGATCAATCACGTCGTTTAGTTGTGAACGGTCAACTGCCGGCGCTTCCAGCCACTCGGCCAGCCATTCATCCATTAGTTCCTCTTTCCCGGCCCGGACAGCTCGGGCAATCTGATCAACCGGTCTGTTGATATCCCCGGTAAAATTGGTCCATTCCCGGTAATACTCCAGACGGTCGGTTTCTTCAACCCTATCCGATCCGGAAATTATTTCCCATCTTTCTAACTTCAACTCCTTTGTATCCGGTTTAAAATCGACAAGCCACTCAATAAACGCTGTATCATCCAGTTCTTCCCGGCGTGCTTCAATTATTGTGGCCCGGGCAGGAGAAAAATTAAAAACAAAAGTACCGGCCAGTCCTAACACAACCAGTACAAAAATATAATTAAATTTATTCACCGAAATCTTCACCCTCTTCCCGGTAAAAATAGCGGTAAAACCTGATAACCGCTTCCCGTTCAGCAGAACTCAAGCCATCGAGCTGGCTGCTTATCCTGTTCATTATTTGCTGAAAATCCGATATTTCCCCTTCCGCCTCAAGATCAATTCCGACCGTTGCCTCGCGGTCGGCATCAACCTGCTGCCGGGCGGCTTCATCATCTTCAATTGCCTTCGTGGCCTGCTCAAGCCGGTCCAGGATTTCGTCCTGTTGCTGTTTGAGCTGGGCGTCAAATTCCCGTTTTTCCATTTTTTCTTCCGCTTTTTTCATCTCTTCGGCCAGCGCTTCCAGGTCGCCCATGATTTCCTCACGCCGGCGGGCCTGGCGGGCAAATTCTTCTAATCCCTGCCTTATCATTTCCTGCTGACGAGCCATCTGACGGGCCATTCCGGTTGAAACTGTCCCCTGCTCGAACAGAGGGGCCATCTGCTGGTGCAACTGCTGCTGACCGGCCAGCAACTCCTCCAGGGAAGGCAGACCCTGGCCTCCGCCCCGGGGCTGTTTTTGCTGCCATTCTAAAAACTTATGAATAAATTCAGCCTGGCCGGCCATTAAATCGGGAAGTTTATTCTTGACCCGGCCCAGCCGCCGATCTCCCATCCAATCATAAATTTTTTCTAACTCATCTTCCTGTTCATCCAGGGCCCTGACTATCTCCCGGGGGAATCCCAGGTCGTGGCCGGCAAGCTGGCGGGTGGTTGTGGCCAGGTGGTTCCAGCCCCTCCGGAGGGCCGTAAGTTTTTCCATGGCTTCGTATAAATCTTTCAGGTCAACTCCATACTGGGCTAAAAACCTCGGCGGCACCTGCAGATTTTTAACCTTATTGTCCCAGTTCTGGAGATATGAATACCACCGGGTCCAGTAATCAACCAGTTTTTCCCGGAGCGCTCTCTGCTCGGCTTCCTGCCGGGCAAACTCATCGGAGGTTAATCCCCCCATCTGCTGCTGGAACTCTTCGGTTTGTTCTTTATACTCCCGGAGGGACTCTTCGGAAAAATCAGAAGCAAGGTTTTGAGCCATCTCGGCAGGGGCGGAGGATTCCATAGCCTCCTGCATCTCCTCCAGGGTCCGGGAAATATCACCTTCGGTTTCATCCGCCAGTTGCCCCAGTTTATCTTCCATCCATTCCCATTGGTCCGCCTGTTTATCAAGAATCCGCTCCCGGTCTGCTTCCGATAGGGTTTCCATCCCCTCCTGTTCTTCGACCATCTGCTCCAGGGATTGGGTCATACGATCAATTTCCAGGGCAGACTCGATATTTTTAAGATATTCGTGGGTCCGTTTAATATCCTCTTCAAAATCCTTGAGTTGATCGCTGGAATACTGAAGATCCTCCGCAGAAAAACTACCCTCGTCAATATGTTCCTGGAGCGTTTCCCGACTCTGCCGGAGGGCGTCCAACCCGTATTCCTCGACCATTGTCTGAATTTCCTGCAAACGGTTCAGACTTTCCGCAGAAAGACCGGGGGTTGACCGGCTGTAATCTTCGATATTTTCCCGGGCCTGCTGGAGTTGCTCTTCTTTACGCTGAATATTTTCCTGGATCTGCTGCATCTGACGGGCAGTTTCCCAGTCGTCTGCTTCTCCCGTGCGGACCAAATTTTCCATCTCCTCCCGGAGTTCGGAAATATCACGGGCCATTTGTTCAAACCCACCGGCCGCCTGGCGGCGGGAGCGCTCCTGGGCGGCCATCATCTCTTCCCAGGAGTGAACCGTTAACTCCACGGGGCCCACCTCAGTTTTTTTGGGGCCCCTGACATTATCTATGTCCCGAACATAAACCATGTATTTAAACTTTTCCCCGGGCAGCAGATCTAACTCATCAAGATCAATATGACCGTAAATTTCGCCTTCCGGCTGACCTTCCGGAAAAGCCAGCGAGGTTTCTATCCTGTTTTCAAGATCACGCCAGAAAATCAACCCCGCTTCACTCAAACCAAATCTATCTGCATACTCAAGTCGAACAGTTAGAAGTCCGTCCCCGGGAACCGTCTCCTCCTCCCGGGGTTTAATAACTGCCAGTTTAGGCGGGGGGTCTTCTTTAACCGTAACCCGGTAAGAATATTCCTCTACTTTAAATCCGTAAGAGTCAACTCCAGAGATATAAAATTTACCGGGATTTAAGACATACTGGTTAAAATCCAGCCTTGCAGTACCGGTCGCCTCCTCCAGGATTTTTCCCTGTCCTGTCCTTATTTTCAAGCTCTCCATTGGTCTCGAAAC
>CAZKRS010000114.1:0-1996 GCA_964555265.1 uncultured bacterium
CAAACTTATGTTCTGAAGAAAAAAGCGGGTTCCCGCAGCCGGCGCAGCGGTATGTCCCCGGCTCCTTCAGTTCATAATATTCACCGGAAAAAGCCCTCTCAGTCCCCGCCTCTCTCAAAACCTGGAACTCCTCCTCCGAAAGCTCACGCCGCCACTGTTGTTCTGATTTTTGGACCTCTTTTGAATTTCCCATGGTATCCCTTCTTCCTGAAATCTATTTTTCGGTAAGTATAGTCTAAACAGCAGCACCGGATTAAAAATTCCCCTCCCGGGCATGTCCGCCCTCACACGACATAAATAAAAACGGTCAAACCCTTCGGGCTCGACTGGGGGAACGAAAGTAAGTTATAATAAAATCATATAATTTATCACCCATTTACGGAGGTAGACAGCCGTGGATAATTACCGGGCCTGGTTTGGTTGCTCACGGGGATGTGACGTCACCTACCCGTTGGATGAAATTGTTTATGAATGTGAAAAATGCGGGGGACTGCTGGAGGTACAGCAGGACCTGGACATTCTAAAAAATAAATCCCCCGACAAATGGAAGAAATTATTCAAAAAGAGATTGAGCAGTCTTGAGCACCCCAACCGCAGCGGGATCTGGGATAAGAAGGAATGGGTCCTGCCCAACGTGGACGAAGAAAACATAGTTACCCTCCGGGAGGGCTGGACTCCTCTGCTCAAACCTCGCCGGCTTTCGGAAGAACTGGGGCTGAATGATCTGCATGTAAAACTGTGTGGAAACAGCCACTCCGGCTCTTTCAAAGACCTGGGGATGACCGTCCTGGTGAGCATGGTCAACCAGATGATTGCCGACGGGATAGATGTCCCGGCGGTAGCCTGCGCTTCCACGGGCGATACTTCCGCTTCCCTGGCCGCCTACTGTGCAACGGCAAACATCCAGTCGATAGTAATTCTCCCGAAGGGAAAGATATCGGTAGCCCAGCTAATCCAGCCCATCTCCAACGATGCGGTAACCCTGGCCGTAGATACCGATTTTGACGGTTGCATGCGGATCGTCAGCCGGCTGTGCCGGGAGGAAAATATTTATCTCGCCAACTCCATGAATTCCCTCCGAATTGAAGGCCAGAAAACCATCAGCTACGAGCTGGCCCAGGAGTTCAACTGGGAAAAAATTGACAATATTATCATCCCCGGCGGAAACCTGGGCAACGTCTCCGCTCTGGGCAAGGGGTTCCGGGAATTGCAGGAGGTAGGGCTGGTAGATTATAAGCCGCGAATCATCTGTGCCCAGGCCAGTAAAGCCAACCCGCTTTATGAAACCTACCGGGATAATTTTGAATCGTTCGAACCTAAAAAAGCCCAACCCACCCAGGCCTCGGCGATCCAGATCGGCGACCCGGTAAGTATTAACAAGGCTATCGACGTCCTGAAAGAGTTCGACGGTATCGTCGAGCAGGCCACCGAGGATGAACTGGCCAACGCCGCCGCCCGCGCCGATTTGTCGGGACTGTTCAGCTGCCCGCACACAGGCGTGGCTCTGGCCGCACTTGAAAAGTTAGTTGCTAACAAGACCATCAAACCTGATGAAAGAACAGTAGTTATTTCCACCGCCAACGGGCTCAAGTTTACCGATTTCAAGGTCAATTACCACAAGAACAAGCTTGAAGACGTAGAAGCCCGCCACCTGAACGAACCGGTCGACTGCCCCGAAGACTATTCAGTGGTCCGGGACAGGTTATTCGAAGCACTAAACAGCTAACAAGAAACAGGTTACCAGGACCTATGAACCAGCAACAAGGAACCAAATTACACCCGGGGGTTATTTTTATGCGCTCAGAAAAATTCACTATCCTTTTGATCGGATGTTTATTTATTTTAACGACCGGCAGTTTTTCGCTCTCAGCCGGTAATAATTTTAACCGCCTCACCGAGCGGGAGGAGGTTTACCTAAATCTCGAACACCCCCACGCCGCGCTGGTCATGGAGGGGAGAATACTTCCTTTGTCCCAGGGTATGAATGAGATAAATT